>DAIRED010000141.1:0-5989 GCA_036795795.1 Thermoplasmatota archaeon
TCGAGCAACTGGCCAACACGCTCAAGCCGACCGACATCCTGGACATCAGGAGCGACGCCGAGCGGGCGCGGAAGGCCGCGCCGGCGACGGCGGAGGCCGGCACATCTATTACATATACGATTGGATATTCCAACATCGGCAATACCGCCACAAACGTCTGGATAAACGAGACATATCCAGCTGACGTCACATTCGTGAGCGCAACGCCATTTCCCGATGTCGGTGATAGTTCGTGGTACCTGGGTTCGGTGGCTGGAGGCGGGACGAGCGGAACGATAACAATCACCGTCCAGATAAACATAGGCGCCTCCGGCACCCTCGTTAACTGGGCGAAGCTGAGCTACGCCGATGCCGCAGGCGCTGCGATGCCGACGAAGCGGGCGAGCGCGTCGACCGTCGTAGGGGAACCGTATATGATGATAACTAAGTCAGGGCTCGCAACGGCGAACCCTGGCCAGACCGTCATGTACGCAATATCCTACACTAACGTTGGAATCACGTCCGCCTATGATGTCATAATCACAGACACGTACCCTGCGGGAGTGACCTTCGTCAATGCGAATCCCGCGCCGAGCAACCCTGGCGTGGGTGACAACATTTGGTACATAGGCACGGTCGCTCCGGGGTCGGGCGGGATGATTTTCGTCAACGTGACCGTATCGGAAACCGTGCCCATAGGAACGTTCCTGACCAACATGGTGCATTGCGACTACGAGACATCGGGCGGCACAGCGATGCCTCCGGCTACGGACATATGCGTCACGACTGTAATAAATCCTGACATCGTTCTATCCAAGACTGGGCCGGCTACGGCAGAGCCCGGCGAAACCTTAGCCTACACGATAACATGTACCAACGTCGGAACAGGTATGGCGTACAATCTCTTGGTCACGGAGTATTATCCTGTTGGCGAAACGTTCGTGGCATCTGTTCCAGCGCCGGACATAGGCAACAACATTTGGATAATCTCAGCCATTACTCCCGGCGGGTCTTTCACGATAACAGTCACGATGCAGGTCGATTTGGTCGCCTCCGGAAACCTGACGAACACGGTCGCCGCCGACTACGAGAACGGCGCGGGCGTGCCATACCGACGGTGGGCGAACTGGACGACGATTGTGCAGGCACCGGGACCCGTGCGCGCGCCCATCAGAATCAATTCCAACGCCGACTTCGACGCCGCGCACGGCGTCGTCGATGGCGCGGGATCCGCAATCGACCCGTGGATAATCGCGGACTGGGAAATCGACGGCACAGGACAGGGATATTGCATTTACGTTGGCAACACCACCGAGCATTTCACGATACGCGACTGCACTTTGACCAACGCGAGCGGGACATGGAATGCACCGTACTTCACGAATTCCAGCATCATCCTGTACAATGCCATCAACGGGACTGTGAGCAACAACACGCTGACGGGAAACGATGCCACGGGCGTCTACCTCTTCGCCTCGTCCGGCAACCTGATTTCCCAGAATAACGCCTCGAACAACGGCGCCGGGTTCTACCTGCACAGCTCCGCTCACAACACCCTATCCGACAACCAGGCGATGGACAGCACCGACAGCGGCATCATCTTCGCAATGGGCTCCCACAACAACAGCATCATCGGCAACCAGCTGACAGGTGGCTACGTTGGCCTGTACATCCGCTCATATTCAAACGATGCAATCGTTCAATGTAACACGATGGAGAATAACGATTATGGCATCGAGGTTGTCAACGTGAATAATAGCGTAATCGCCAACAATGATGCAATCTCGAACGGTCTTTATGGAATATTCCTGGCTTCTTCTATCAACAACACCATTGCCAATAACACCGCTTCCAACAGTGAGTACGGTATAAAATTGGAAAACTCCAATTATAATGTAATAGCCAGCAACAATGCCTCCGAAAACAGCTGGTTGGGGATTTCTCTCACAGGCTCCGATGGAAACGCAGTCACCGGCAACGTACTCTCGTACAACGGAAACGGCATCTGCCTCGCACAGGGGAGCACCGGAAATACGATTGAGGGCAACATCGCCGTCTCCGGCTACTGGCGTGGGATATGGCTCGATGGCTCCGGCAGCAACACCGTCATCGGCAACAACGCCTCGGAGAACGGGCGCTCCCTGAACGGAGGTTGGGGCTTTTATCTCAACAACTCGAGCAACAACACCATCGCCAACAACACTGCGTCCTCGAACGCGTACTACAATGTCCGCCTCATCTCATCGTACGGCAACGAGATATGCCGCAACGATTTCTACAAGGGTGCCAGTGGCGAACAGGCGACCGATGACGGAGTCAACTCGTGGGACGCCGGCTACCCGTTCGGCGGCAATTACTGGAGCGACCACAACGCCACCGATATATTCTCGGGGCCGGGCCAGGACATCCCCGGCAGCGATGGAATATGCGACTTGCCTTATCTTGCCATATCTGGCGGAGATGCGTCGGACGGATACCCGTTGGCCCAGCCGCATGGTTCCTCCCCTTCAGGCGACGTCATTGCCCCCTTTCACTCGGATGAATATCCCTCGCCCGGCGGATTCACGAAGCAGGCTGCCCCAACGATGTCTGTTCGCGTGACCGACTGGGGCACTGGCGTCAACGCGAGCACAATGAAGTTTTACATCGATGGATTCATGATATTCTACGAAATCGGTGCAATCGCCGGCGGCTTCAATGTCTCTTACACGCACGGTTCGCCGTACTCAGACGGCCAGTCCATCACGTGTCGAATCGCCGCAAAGGATTATGCGGGCAACACCCTGGATTTCACATGGCACTTCACGGTGGACCTCACCAGTCCGACGGTGCTTTCCACTTATCCGCAGGACGGGGAATTGAACGTTTCCATCGCCGCAACCATCAACGTCACATTCTCCGAGGTGATGAACCACGCCTCTGCGGAATCGGCCTTCCAGATGTCGCCGCCAACGGCTGGCACGTTCACGTGGCTGGGCGGCGTGATGTTCTTCGCGCCAATAGGCAACCTTTCTGGGGGCATGGATTATTCGGTCGCCGTCGGCACCGGAGCTAGAGATGTCGCGGGCAATCAAATGCCGGCGAACCTCACATTCGCATTCCGGACCGAATCGCCCGTGGACGAGGCCGCTCCGTCGCACGGCGGGGAGACGCCCGCGCCAGGAGGCCAGGCGACCAACACGACGCCCGTGATATCGGTAAACGTCACAGATTTCCTGTCGGGGGTGGACCTCAGCACGGTGCGGCTCTACGTCCAGGGCTACAGCATCATGTACGATTCGATGGTAATCGCCGGGGGATATTCGGTCTCGTACTGGCACGAGGGCGGTTTCGCTCACGGCGCGATGGTCACATGCAGGATTGTTGCGCGCGACTTTGCGGGCAACCTGCTGGATTACACCTGGACCTTCACGGTGCCATAGGAATTTGCTGTCCAGAGGAGACTATCGGAAATCGTGGATTGCCTAGTCGGGTCTCTCCCCGCCCCTCAGCACCTCAATCCCCCGCTCCGCGCACCACGCTTCTAGCTCCCTGACCAACGGCTTCTTCATCGACTTGCGGTGGAAGTAGACCGCCTTCGCCCCGGGCGTCGCGGCGAGGGCGAGCTGGATGCGCTTCTCCGGCTCCTCGTCGAGCGCGTGGTTCGGGACGATGTGGCCGAAGCTGGCCAGCCCGGCGAGGGCCGCATCCGTGTGTCGCGGCGCGTAGTGGCCGCCCCCGACGCCCACTGCGATTGGTGGTCCGGGCGGGGCTCCTGAAGTCGAGCCTGGGGCTCCGTCTCCTGGATGGCATCCGCCGAGGTCGAGCAAAGTCTTGGCGATTGCCTCGGCCGCCTTGGGGTCCGGCCACCTCGATTCGTCGCTACCAATCTCGATGTAAAACGTCGGCGTCGATAGCGACGGGCCGTGGTGGGTGGCCTCGTAGCTTATCTCGTAGGGCAGGCCAGCTCCGTGATGCTTCAATCGGGAGAGGGCGTACGTCATCTCGCGCGGCGCGGAAGGCACCAGCGTGCCAGGCTTTCCCCCGAACTCGGCCGCGCCGTAGTTGCCGATTGGATGTACAGTCAGGGTAGCCTTTCCGGACTGGCTCCGGTGCCTTGAGGCGAAGACGACCAGCGCGGGAGGCTCCCCCGCCGCCTCCGCGAACTTCGCGTCGATTCCGTCCGCCCAGAGGTGCCCGATGGAAATCTGGACCATTCGGAGCGAGCCGCGGGCGAGGACTGGGGATGGGCCAGAGGGGGATTCCTCCGCCGAAGGGGGGGCATCAACTGCGGATTGGGGGCCGAACCCGAACATTCCAGCCTCTTCCCATTCTCCAATCTCCAGCAGGCGCCCTCGTATGTTCATGCTCGCGGGGTCCTCGGTCGAGGTGACTAGGAGAATCATCTCAGAAGAACTTGCGCAGGCGCATCAGGTCCTCTAGCTTCGTCTTGCCGTCTATCTTGACCTTGCCCAGGGCGAAGGCTTTCATGGGCTTAATCTCCTTCTTCAGCAGCCCCGTCATCGTCGCCACGTCCGACGTGATGAGGAGGTCAGGGTCCTCGATGGCCCCTTCTGCGACGTCGGACATCCGCTTGTCAGCAATCGTGAAGTTGTACTTCGGGCCGTCGCGGAGGGCAATCAGTATCCTCCGGGTCACGCCTTCCAGCTCCTCGGCGACCTTCGGGTCCTCCGCGGCCCTCGCGTTGAACTTTCCTATCGCACCGCCCAGCAGCCCCTTCAGTTCTTCCGACATGGGTATCGTCTCAGGAAAAGCCTTCCAACTTCTTTATGCTTTTCTCTTCCCGCAGGTTGGCCACCGTCTCCCACGACAAGCGCGTGTAAGGCGGCGGCGCTCCCGTGCGCTTCATCCAACGTCGGACGAACGCCATCGTTACGGGGTCGCTCGGGTAGCCGCTGCCGGCGTTCTCCCCAAGTTCGTCGCTTATCTTGCGCATCTCCGCGTCGCGGACGGTCTTGGCGATGATGGATGCCGCTGAGACGACGGGGTATTTCGCGTCGGCCTTGTGTTCGGAGACCACCTTGAACGGAAACGGGACGAGCTTCGCGACCTCGGCGCCGAAGTATTCCTCTCGCGTGTCCGCCGCGTCCAGGTACGCCTCGACGGGCTGCAGGCGCTCGATGACCGTGGCGAACGCCCGGACCTCGAGTTCGTTCATCGTCATCTCCTTGCGCATGGCGTCGATTCGCGCGGCGGGAATCTGGACGACCTCGATGTTGCAGAACTGGCGTATCTTGCCGGCGAGATCCTCGCGGCGCTTGGGAGTCAGCTTCTTGGAATCCTTTACGCCGATGTCGGCGAGCCACTCGGGTTTCTCTACGGCGATTCCGGCGACGACCAGCGGGCCCATGAGCGGCCCTCGGCCTGCTTCGTCGACGCCGCATATAAGGGGGAACCCCGGCCTCGCGCCCTGGGGGTGAGACGACGGCGAATCGGAGACGCCATCCTCCACAACCGCCGCGGCCTTCGTCGTCCACTCGGCCATTCACATCTCCTTGACGAGCTTTGCCAGCTCCTTCACGATATAATCGTTCCACTCCCTGCCCTTTGCGGCGCTGGCCTTAGTCGGGTCGCCCATCACGCCGCCAGGGAAGTACTTCTCCGAGTCCCGCATGACCCGGTACTTCGGGAATTTGGGTATGAACTTCTTCCCCTTGCCCTTCACGAGCTCCGGCGTTATGGCCAGGACGCGAGACGTCTCCATCATCCCCGCGTGGCCGTCATCCTCCGGTATCGCGTCGTCCTTGATGGTATAGGCGATGTCGTAGTCGGAGAGGACCATTATCTTCAGGTCGGGACGCTCGTCGAGGACCTCCTCGGCCGCGAGGCGCAGCGCGGCCATGTGCAGGCGCCCGGCGTGCCCGGACAGGACGACGATTTTCGAGAATCCCTGGCGGGCCAGCTCGGAAACGACGTCGAAGGCGACCGCCCGCAGCGTGTCGAGCTGGAGGGAGATGGTCCCCGGGAAGTTCGCCGTCGAGCCGCAGTTTCCATACCAAAGCGGCGGGGC
>DAIRED010000142.1:0-5942 GCA_036795795.1 Thermoplasmatota archaeon
AAGACCGGCCCGAACACGTCCACCACCGGTGGAACGATTGTCTACACGATAACGGTCGAGAACATCGGCTCAGCGACGGCCTACGGCGTCGTCGTGAGCGAGTCGTTCCCGGTCGATACCATCTTCGTATCCATCACCCCATCATTCATGCCGGTCGGCGTGAACGCGTGGCTCGTCGGCGACATCAGCGCCGGCGGCAGCGTCACGATAATGATTGAGGTGCTCGTGAGCCCCGTCACCACCGAGAGCATCCTCGTCAACACCGTCTTCGCAAACTGCACGAACGCGCTCGGAACCCCACAGCCTACGATTTCCGACGACTGGCAGACGGTCCTGCAGGGCCCGCTGATGGTCATCTCCAAGACAGCCTCGATCTCGCAAGTGAACCCCGGGCAACCGATAATCTACACGATAACCTACGAAAACGTCGGCGTCGACACGGCGAACGACGTGTGGATATTCGAGAGCTACCCAGCGGGCGTCACCTACGTCGGCGCCGTCCCGCCCCCGACCCTGGGCAACTACGGATGGTCGCTCGGGAATCTCATCGCAGGCGCGACGGGCACGATAATCGTGTTCGTCACCGTCGACCTGAACTTCCTCGGAACGCTGACTGACACGATAACTTGCACGTACAACAACACCGCGAACGTTCCGCAGCCGCCGGCCGAGGCCTCTGTGGACGTCGATGTCGTGAACCCGCTGATGGTCGTCGACAAGGTCGGCCCGGCGATTGCCGGAGTCGGCGGAACGATATCCTACACCATCCGATACGAGAACGTGGGCACGGACACCGCGGTGAACGTCGTCATAACCGAAACGTACCCCGTATTCACGACATTCGTGAACAGCAACCCGATTGCTGACAACCCTGGCGCAGGCGACAACATCTGGACAATCGCGAGCGTCCCGGTGGGCGGTGTCGGTTACATCTACATCAACATCTCCGTGCAGGCCGACCCGACGCAGACTCACCGCCTCAACAACGTCACGCTCGATTACGAGAACCCATTCGGCATCGCGCAGCCCCAGGTGACGGATACGTGGGACACGCTCGTGCCAGTCGCCGGACAGCCGGCGCTCGAGGTAGTGAAGACCGCGCCAGCGACCGCCCAGGTCGGCGAAGCCATAACTTACACGATATCAATCACCAATTACGGAACTGTGAATGCCGACAACGTCGTGCTGCTCGAAACGTACGACCCGCAGGTTACGTTCGTCAGCGCATTCCCCGCCCCGACGTCCCCGCCGGACACGTGGGCGCTCGGGACGATTGCGCCGGGCGTCACAGTCACCATCCTCGTGAACGTCACGGTCAATGCAGGTGCGGCGGGGACGCTGGTCAACAACGTCACCGTTTCGTACACCGGTATGAACGATGAATTCGCCGAGGCATACACGGACGTCGTCGGACCTCAGATGACGATAACCAAGACCGCCCCGTCGATGTTCGGAACGAGCGGCACGATGACCTACACAATCACCTACGAGAACGTCGGGACCGGAGCGGCCAGCAACGTCACAATCACCGAGGCTTACCCCGTCGGCGCGACGTACTTCAACGCTGTTCCGCCGCCTTACAACCTCGGCTCCGGAGACAACATCTGGATAATCCCATCCGTCCCGGCGGGTGGCATGGGCACGATTACAATCGACGTCATCGTCGCAGCCGCAGCGGGTGCCACCCTAGACAACTGGGCCTACCTGGACTACAACACCACAGGAGGCGTCGCGCTGCCGCAGGAGAGCGCCAACGCAATCACCGTCATAACCGACGTCGTCATGACGATAACCAAGGACGCACCCGCGAGCGCGAACCCTGGCGACGTGATTACCTACGTGATAACAATCGAGAACACGGCGACGTTCGGCTCGGGCAACGACGCGGTCGACGTGACGGTCGAGGAGTTCTTCGACCCGATGGTCGTCGTTGTCGGCGGTCCGATATACGGCGCCATCCTGCCGACGTGGTCGACCCCGACGATGTGGAACTTCGCCGTGATACCGGCGGGCCTCGGAACATCGATCGAAATCCAGGTGCAGATCGACATCATGGCGACCGGAGCGATACCGAACCGCGCCATGCTCAACTGGACCGACCAGCTCGGCAACGACTTCTTCCTCAACGCGACGGCCTCGACGGTCGTCACGGGCCCGTACCTGACGATGACGAAGACCGCGCCGACGATGGTCGCGGCGAATGCGGCCTTCCTCTATACAGTGACGATACGGAACATCGGACCAGGCGTCGCTGCCAACGTCGTGCTAACTGAGACGTACCCCCCGGGAATGGTCACGTTCGTCAGCTCGACGCCGGCCCCGTCGAACCCGGGCGCTGGCAACAACGTCTGGAACGTCGGCAACATACTGCCTGGTGGCAGCTGGACGGTCTGGATAACCGTCAGGTCAATCCCGACCGCCTACGGAACCCTGGTCAACAGGGTAAATGCGACGTACACGGCGCTCAACGGTTCAGCGATGCCGGACGTGCACGCCCAGGCTTCTACGCAGATAGCCGACCCGAGCATGACGATATCCAAGAACGGCCCGGCGGAGATCAACCCCGGGCAGTCGCTGACCTACGTGCTCGATTACCGCAACATCGGAAGCGGCGGCGCGTCCAACGTGCGCGTTCAAGATGTCTACCCGGTCGGCTTGACGCTCGTTACGGCATCCATACCGTGGCTCAACCACGACGTCGCCAACAGGCGCATCACGTGGCTCGTAGGCACGGTCGCTGCGGGCGCGAGCGGCACGATAACCGTGACCTTCACGGCCACGGCGGTCTTCTCGCCCTCGGTCATCACCGACTACGCCTTCCTGAACTACACCAACGGCGCTGGCAGGCCGATGCCGACGAGGCAGGACTCGTTCGCGACGCGCGTCGTGGACCCGTTGATGACGATAACCAAGACCGGCCCGCTGACCGCGAACAGCGGCCAGGCAATCACTTACACCATTTCATACTTCAACTCCGGAAACGCGGACGCAGTCGACGTCGTCGTTACAGAGACGTACGACGTGGCGGTGACATTCGTTTCATCGACGCCTGCCCCCAGCAACCCTGGAGCGGGCGACAACATCTGGAACATCCCACTCGTCGCCGCTGGCACTGGCGGAACGATAACGGTCACAGTGACAATCGCAGCCAACGCCACGCGCGGCTACACCGTGGACAACCTCGTCGGGCTGGCCTACGACAACGCGGCTGGCTTCGCGCGCACGCCGGTGAGCGACACATGGACAACTACAGTCGTCGACCCGTTCCTGACGATAACGAAGACCGCAACCCCGGTCAGCGTCACGGGCGGCCCCGTCATGTACACGCTCACGGTGACGAACACCGGCGACGATTTCGCCTACAACGTTGTCGTGACCGAGAACTACCCGGCGCAGGTCACCTACCAATCATCGTCGATTCCGCCGAGCGTCGGCGACAACGTCTGGTTCGCTGGAACGATACCCGATGGGGGCTCGTGGAGCGTGACAATCGTCGTGGTCGTCACCGACCTCGCATACCAGGGCAACATCGTCAACAACGTCTCCGTCGCATGCGAGGATGTCAACGGCGAGCCCCAGCCAATGGATTGGGACCAGGCCACCACGCTGATTGCCGACCCGTTGATGACAGTGACGAAGACCGCGACCGCGCAGGTCAGCGCTGGCGCCACAATCACATACACGATAACGTACACGAACACCGGCACCGGCGCCGCATACAACGTCGTCATCAATGAGTTGTATCCTGCGGGCACGACGTTCGTAGGCTCGGTCCCGGCTGCGACATCGGGCAATAACCAGTGGGTCATTCCGATGGTTGCGGCAGGCGCCTCGGGCACGATAACAATCACCGTTCTGGCCGACGACGACGCATCCGGCGCCCTCCTCAACACGGTCTACCTAGACTACGACGACCTATGGGGCCTGCCAAGGCAGCAGGTCATGGCCGAGGCCTCGACGCTAGTGGTCGCCCCCTACATCGTGATGTCGAAGACCGGTCCAGCGACGGCATACCAGGGCGAACAGATCACCTACACAATCACTGCGACCAACATCGGCACGGGCTCCGCCTACAACCTCACGGTTGTGGAATCCTATCCGGTGGGTGTGACATACGTCAACTCCTCCGAGGTTCCGACGCTTGGCGACAACGTCTGGGTGTTCCCAGACATGGGACCGGGCATGAGCGGCACCCTCAACATCACCGTGCTCGTCGGAGCGACGGCGACGGGAACGTTGCTCAACAATGTCACGCTGGACTACGAGAACGACGCGGGAGTTGCTCAGGAATCCCTGTGGGCCACCGCGACGACCACAATAATCGCGCCGGCCTTGTGGCTCAACAAGACCGCCCCGGCGACGGTCAACGTCACCGACACGGTAGTCTACGTCATCACATATGGCAACGACGGCGACGGATGGGCGTCTGGCATCACGATAACCGAGACGTTCCCGGCCGGAATGACGTTCGTCAGCTCCGAGCCGACCCCGACTGCGGGGACGACCTGGGACATAGGCACGCTCGCGCCGGGAGCATCCGGCTCGATAACCGTCACGATGCAGGCCACCGGCGTTCCGGGCACGTTCCAGATAAACTGGGTCGACCTGATGGCGACGAACCTCGTCGGCCTGACGCTCACGCCGCTCTCCGCGAACGCGACCACGTTCATCTGGGGCGAGGTCATAGACACGCCGCCGACGATAGTTCCGACCGCGCCCGCGGTCGTGTACGTCGGCGACCTCATACCGATACTCGCCGAGGTCCGTGACAACGAGACCGGCATCGTCGTGGTGACGATTTACTGGCTCAACATCGACGGAACCCAGAGCAACGGACAGATGGCACCGGTCGACGTGGACGCCGAGGGCAACGGCAACTACACCTTCACGATACCCGCGCAGGCCTACAAGGGCATAGTCTCGCTCTGGATATGGGCGAACGACACCACAGGCAACGAGAACCGGACCGGATGGCTCGACGTGCTCGTCATCCTGCCCCCGTACATCGTCTTCGGAGACGTCTTCTCCGGAAGCGGCGACCTCGTGCCGACGGCGCTCGTCCTCATCACCAACGACGAGACGAACGAGACGACCATCGGCATAACCAATGACCTTGGTCTATACAGCGTCGATCTAGGTATGCTCTACTCGGGCTACCAGGACGGCGACCAATTGACGGCATTCGGGACGGACGGGGCATACTATGGCTACGCGTACGGAAACGTCTCGCTCGACTCCCACGACGACTCGACAATAACCTGGCCGAGCAGGCGCATCGACGTCACCCTGAACGAGATTCCTGAATTCGGCACGCTGCTCGTCCCGATGGCCATCGCGCTGCTGGCGTTCGTCGTGTACCGGAGGCGCAAGAGGGACTAGGCGATGAAATCTTTAGGGACTCTAACGAGTAAGCTCATCGCCCTTGCCCTGGTCGTGATCGTCCTTGTCAGCGCCAATGCCGCTGCCGTGCCGTTCGAGCTCAAGGGGTACGTGCGCGACGAGAATGGTGTCCCAGTAGTCGGCGCGGACATCCACCTCGTTGTCATCGACGACAACAACGACACCCTTCCGTACGACTTCCAGGGAGCCACGAACTCCGATGGCTACTACATCGTCTGGCCAGGGATAAACGAACCTGGCAATTGCCTCGGCTACAGTGGGGATTCCGTCCAGGTCTCAGCCGTGTCCGGCGAGAGGAGCGGCAGCGCCCAGGTGATGATTCCGTACAACTCCACGCTGGGGGCCTGGCAGAACATCACGGTCGCGAAACCGCCTGAGAATCCGCTGACGGGGTATTTCGGTTTAGCGATGCTTGGCATCATTTTGGCAGTAGTCGTCATCTTCGTTATATGGCTACAGGTCCGGAGAAAGATGCAGGAGTCGTCCTTGGAAGGAAAGAGGGCACCGAAAAGGAAGCGGCGTGGGAGACGGTGAGGTCTTCG
>DAIRED010000143.1:0-5807 GCA_036795795.1 Thermoplasmatota archaeon
TGCGGGACCGGGATAAACCTGCTTGTCGGCGACAAGGTGTCGCTGTGCAAGAAGTGCGGCAAGAAGGTCTGCGCATCCTGCCTTCAGAAGGAGGCGAACGAGCCACAGTGCTACTGCAGCGGGTGCGTCGGGAAGTGTTGCGCGTGCGGCGCCAAGCTGCTGGGCGAGAACCTGAAGAACCTGCAGGCGGACGGGAAGGTGCGGCTGTTCTGCGACGAGTGCTACGCCAAGTTCGTCGGCGTCTGCGACGCCTGCCTCAAGCCCGCGATGGCCGATACCCTGAAGAAGGTCGGGGACGGAATCGACTGGCACCAGTATTGCAAGGCGTGCGTACCGGCCGAGGTGGAGACCTGCACCAAGTGCGGCAACACGATATACGCAAAGGACATAACCAAGGTCAGCAAGACTCTGGGGAAGCCCCAGCACCTGTGCAAGGCGTGCGTCAATGACTGAAACGGTCGAGGTTGGGGACGAGGCGCTCATGGCGGCGATCGCGGCGAGAAGGAAGAAAGAGAAGAAGCCATCGGGCCAATCGGCTCAAAGCGGGGAAGCCAGGTAGCCGTCCAGTAGTGGGTTGTCGCATATGACGGTCGTGATGAGGAATTTCGAGGAAGGGGACATCCCGGGGTGCGTCGCCCTCTACAACGCATGCGAGACGGACGATCCGGATTTCGTGCCGCTCGCCGAGGCGGAACACCGGTCGCGCGTGCTCGGCTCGAAACAATACGACAGGAACGGACATTTCGTCGCGCTGGACAACGGTTCGATTGTCGGCGAGGCTCGGGGAACTTACGACGTAGCGCGCACCGGGCCCGCAAAAGGTGTGGCAAATTTCGAGACCCATTTCATTCCCGAGCTCCTGGGAATGGGTGCCGAGAGGGAGCTGTTCCGTCGGGTCGTCTCCCATTTGAAATCGCTCGGAGCGGCGCGAATCGGCACCAGGGCCGACACCAGGCACAAGGCGAGGCTGGAGCAGCTTTTGCGCCTGGGATTCGCCAGGAACGACTACGAGAACCACGGGATGGAACGCCCGACATCTGACGCCCCCCCGCCGGTCGTCCCCCGCGGATACAGTATAAGGACGGCCATCATTCCAGAGGAAATCCCGGCCATGCTGGTTGTCGTGAACGAGGCATTCGCGACGCGGAGCGGCAAGATGGCCATTCCCATGGAACGGTTCGCACGGCAGTGGGGCACGGACGGGAAGGACGATGTCTCGGGGACGTTCGCGGCAGAGCGCGAATCCGACGGCGCGATGGTCGGCGTCATCGTCAGCCAGATAAACCGCAAGCACAACGCCGTGCACGGAACCAGTCGAGGCGGTTCGTACAGCCTAGCCGTCATCCCATCGGAGCGAAAGAGAGGGCTTGCTACCGCGCTCCTTTCACAGAGTCTGAAATGGATTGGCGAACAGGGGATGGGCACGGCATACCTCAGCGTGAACGTGGCGAATCCAGATGCATTGAACATTTACAAGCGAGCCGGTTATCGTACGGTGCAGATATACCATGGATATTCCATCGAAATAGCATGAGTTATGACATTTTCGTAAGATTGTGTGAAATGTATGAAATGTATGAAATTAGTGAAAAGTTTTATATCCCCCGACGGATTGCGCCGGTCCGAGGATAGCCATGTTTCCGAAACCGGAGTTCTACGGGAGCGCGACCGTCGGCGAGAGGGGTCAGGTAGTGTTGCCAGCCAGCGCCAGGAAGCGGCTGGGGTTGGCCAAGGGCGACAAGATGCTCGTCGTGGGCGGCCCCGGGCCGCTGATGGGCGTCATGCTCATCAAGATAGATGTGCTCGATGACGTGCTCCAGATGCTGACGACGGAGATGGCGAGCTGGGCGGCGCTGGCCAAGGGCGAGAAGCGCAAGGCCTCCGGTAAGAAAAGCAAAAATGCTGCAAGAGGCGAGTGACATGGGCGACGACATAATCATACGCGGCGAGAACGTGGTCAAGGTTTACGACACGGGCAAGATACAGGTGAGGGCGCTGAACGGCGTGGACATCGCCGTGAAGAAGGGCGAGATGGTCTCGATAATGGGACCGAGCGGATGCGGCAAGACGACGCTGCTCAACTGCTTCTCGGGCATAGACGACGCCTCGAGCGGGCGCATCCTCATCGAGAACCAGAACCTGATGGAGATGGACGACAACGCCAAGAGCCGCCATCGCGCGAAGCGGATGGGGTTCATCTTCCAGAACTACAACCTCCTCCCCGTGCTGAGCGCGGTCGAGAACGTCGAGCTCCCCCTTCTCGTCACGGGTGTGAAGCCCGGGGAAGCCCGCGCAAAGGCGGAGGAGATGCTCCGCCTCGTCGGTCTGGAGAAGCGCACGAAGTTCAAGCCGTCGGAATTGTCCGGCGGCGAGCAGCAGCGCGTGACTATCGCGCGCTCGCTGGTGAACGAGCCGGCAATCATCTGGGCGGACGAGCCGACGGGGAACTTGGATGCCGAGACGTCCCATCAGATAATGGACCTGCTGTGCCGGCTCAACAAGGAGAAGGGCCAGACGTTCATCGTCGTGTCGCACGATTCGACGATAGGCGAAAGGGCGGACCGCGTGCTCAAGATGCGCGACGGGAAGATAGAGAGGGAGTACGTCCCGGCGCACGACGCCGTGAAGAAGTGATATCCGTCCAGAGGTGGTTAGAATGTTGAACATGATGTTCGTCGGCCTGTTCGTCGCCCTCATGCTGGGCGTGCTGGTGCTAGTTGTGAGGAGGCCGGTCCTATTCAAGATGGGTGCGCGCAACTTCGTGCGCCACAGGACGCACTCCGCGCTCGTCGTGGCAGGGCTGCTCATAGGCACCTCCATCATCGCCGGGGCGATGGTGACGGGTGATTCCATAGACAATTTCATAGTCAAGACGACGTACGATTCGCTCGATTTGATTGACGTGACCGTCGAGGCGCCAAACAGCGCGTACTTCAACGAGACGATTTTCACGGAGATAGGCGCCGATGCGGACGTCGCGGCGCACGCTGACGGCATAGCGCCCGCAATCGTAGAAACGGCCTCCATCGAGGACGTCCAGTCCGGCCAGTACGAGTCGTCGATATCTGTCATCGGTTTCGACCCCGCGTACGACGGGGATTTCGGCGAGTTCACGGAAGTCGGAGGCGCGGCAATCGCCGCCTTGTCGCCGACGGAGGTCTACCTGAACGAGAACGCTGCCGAGAAGCTCAACGCCCAGGCGGGCGACTCGGTCGTGCTGAGGTACCTCCCGGTGGGGGAGTCCTACGGGCATGCTACGACATTCACGGTCAAGCAGGTCGTCCTCAGCGAGGGGAAGGGCAACTACATGACGTTTGCCGACGTCTTCGTCAATCTGGACGTCGTGCAATCGATGTACAACGTTTCGGGCAACGCGTCCGCGGGCATCCCGGGCAAGATAAACCTCGTCAAGATATCCGGAATCGGAGGGATGAGGGCCGGCGTCCACGAGACGTCTGGCATAATGGATGCCGTGAATGGCACGCTGGATGCTTCGGCGGACCCGGACGCGCTGAGGGTCGCCCCGCAGCCGGTGAAGGAGAAGTCGTTGGAGCAGAGCCGGCAGATCGGCGAGATGGTAACGACGTTCATCACCATATTCGGCTCGTTCAGCATCATAGCTGGCGTCATCCTAATCATCAACATCTTCACGATGCTGGCCGAGGAGCGAAAGTCCGAGCTCGGCATGGCCCGCGCCGTGGGAATGACGCGCGGCGACCTGATGCAGATGTTCCTCTTCGAGGGCTCGACATACACGATAGCGGCGGCAGCTATGGGGACGCTGGCCGGTCTGGCGATAGCCTTCGGCCTCATATGGGGCGTCAACAACATATTCTCCATCTTCGAGGGAATCAAGATACCGTTCTACTTCGAGTACGACTCGCTCGTCAACTCGTTCTGCATGGGCGCGTCGATAACGTTATTGACAATAATAGTGGCGTCCTGGCGCGTGACGAACATCAACATCGTGCGTGCGATACGCGACATCGAGGACCCGGTTCACGAGAAGGGCTCCAGGGCCAGCGTGGTGATGGGCGTAGTCATGATGGGCGTCTCGCTGCTGGTCTTCGCGCTCACCTACGACAACCTCGTGGTCCGATACGTGGCGCCGTGCATCGCGCTCCTGGGCATCGGCGTGGCGCTGCGCGGCTTCACCAGCGCGAAGCAGGCCTTCTCGTCCGCAGCGATTGGGATAATCGTTTGGACGCTCTGGGCGATAGCGACCTTCTTCGATGAGACTGGCGAGGGTACGGAATACCTATTCATAACGAGCGGCGTGTTCCTCGTCATGGCCGCGGTGCTGCTGGTCATGTTCAACTCATCAATCGTGGTTGCGGCGGTCACAGGCACCATCGGGCGCATAGGGTCCATGAGGCCGATCGTCAAGACGGCGGTATCGCACCCGCTGAACAAGCGGTTCAGGACGGGAATGACCGTGTCGATGTTCACCCTCGTGATATACACCATCGTTATGGTCTCGGTCTTCACGGCCGTCTTCTCGATGAACGTGGACGACACCGTCGCACAGCAGGGCGGTGGCTACCAGATAATCGGCTCGTCGCAGATGCCTGTGCAATCGCTGGAGAGCGCCTCCTACTTCGACCCCGGGACGATGAGCCTCGTTCCGGTATGGTCGGACACGCTCAACAATTCGGTTTCGAATCACGAGACGGTGTCGGTGGTGATGCCGTTGCCGACGATGACTGTGGGCGGTCTGCCCTACCCCGACCCAAGCATGGCAATGATGGGCGCGACGAACATCCTGGCAGTGGACGACCACTTCATACAGAACAACGCATTCGAGTTCAGCGAATACGACGAGGCGAACTTCTCCACCGTCTCCGACGTGTGGGCTGCGGTCAGCGAGCACAACAGCACCAAGCTGGTCTACGGCGGCATGTCCTTCGGGGGAGGCGGAGGCGGCTTCGGCGGTGGTGCCGGAACCTCCATCGGCGTCGGGACGGTCATCTCGATAACCACCAACTACGGCGTCAAGAACTTTACGGTAATCGGGATTCTGGACGAGATGGTACTTACGGGTATCTTCACCACCAAGGAGAACGCCATGGTGCATTTCGCCAACCCGACGACCTTCGTGGGGAACGTCCTCTTCCTATTCGATGTGGCGGAGGGTGCGGACGTACAGGATGTTACCTTCGGCCTGGAGAGGGACTATCGGGCTCTCGGCATGAACACCATCAACCTGCGCGAGAACGTCGAGCAAATGTTGGAACTAATCAACAGCATCTTCCTGCTGTTCCAGATATTCCTCGGACTCGGTCTGGTCGTTGGCATTGCGGGCTTGGGCATCATCACGATTCGCAGCGTCGTGGAGCGCCGCCGCGAGATTGGAATCATGCGCGCAATCGGGTTCGAGAAGAATAAGATACTCGGCTCGTTCGTCACCGAGATACTGTTCGTCACGACGCTCGCGGTCGTCATCGGCGTCGTAATCGGCATCGGCGTCGCCTACGAGATATTCACAATCATGGTGGAAGGCGTCGACGTGAGCTTCAAGATACCGTGGACGGACCTGTTCTGGCTGCTCGGGATAACGTACGCCGCGTCGCTGGCGTGTACCATAGCGCCGGCGCTGAGGGCGTCGAAGATACCGGCCGCAGAGGCTCTGAGAGGGAACGAGTGAGCATTACGGGTGCTCCGGGGGTGTTCAGAATGGCCATGAGCCGGTAGGCATTCGATTCCCACGGGCTCAGGTTTATTAACCACCGATACCTAACTAACATCTGGTATCTAGCACGATACGAGGTGGGCACACGCAATCGGAAGTGAGCATCGCGGTTTTCGAG
>DAIRED010000144.1:0-5791 GCA_036795795.1 Thermoplasmatota archaeon
GCTCGTAGGTGCTGCGCGAGATGACCCCCATCCCGTACGCGTCCTCGAGCTGCTCGAGCTTCTGGCGCGGGTGCAGGTCGATCGGCGGCAGGTACTCGCGCTCCCTCTTCAGCTCGGCCTCGAACTTCTTGATGTTCTTGTCGAAGAAAGACTGCGAGACCTTTCCCTGGGAGTACGACTTCGTGAGGTGGTCTATCTTCTCCTCTGGGCTGAGGTGGTGCGGCGGCAGGTGCTCCTCCTCGTTCTTGGCCATCTCCGGCTTGAGGGACTTCAGTTCCTTGTATGCTGACTTGTTCATCTCCTTGGCCGCAGCCTCCTCCTCGCCCTTTGCGGCCTTCGCCCGGTTCGCGCGGCTCTGCACGTCCTTGCGCTCGCGCTCCAGCTGCCCCTCGAACTTCGCCAGGTTCACCTCGTAGAGCCCCTTGCTCATCTTGCCCTGGGCGTAGACCTTCGTGAGGTGCTCAATCTTCTCGACGGCGGAAAGGTGGTGCGGCGGCAGGTGCTCGTGGCCGAACTCCTCGGCAGGGGCATCCTCGCACTCGACCTCTTCCTCCACGCAAGCCCTTGCCTTGTCCAGCTCCTCGGCCGGGTCCGGGATTTCCGGGGTCTTGATTCCCCAGAAGACTACGGCGACGACGCCGATGATGAACGGGACGACGGAGACCATGTGTCCCATCGCCTCCTGCGGACCGATTCCGGTGTACGGGTCCAGCTCTCCGAAGATGTAGACCTGCGCGTAGTTGGTCCTAAGGGCAATCATACCGACGATTCCCAATAGAGCTATGGCCAGACCGAGCCCGAGCAGCCAGTACCTCTGAACGAATCCCTGCTGGACCTGCGGCTCGTCTTCGGTTTCCTTCGGCTCGTCCTCGGCCTTCTCGTCCTCCTCCGACTCGGTGGGCGCTTCCTCGGCGGCTTCCTCCTCTGGCGCGGCGTCCTCAACCGTCTTGGGCTCCTCTGGCGCCGCCTCCTCCTCGTCGGTGGCGATTATCTCCTCATCCTCGGGCATCTCAATCCCTCCTGCGCTTGGCGCGGTATGCGAGCAGCGGGATGGCGCAGAATATTATCGGGATTGCGACGGAGGGGAACTCGGGGGTGTCGTTGACAGTCACGCCATTGCCATAATAATTGTCTCCGTCGTCGCAGTACGCGATTAAAACCCTGTCGTGCGCGGAGTCGTAGGCGCAGCTGACGTGGCTCACGGCGACCGTGGAGAACGTTATCGGATTGGCGAACGAAATTGAAGTGCCAGAGACAGTCCCGAGCGTGTATTGGCCGTTGGAGCTGTCGTAGCTTTGGAATGCAAACCCAACCTGATGTCTAGATGTGTCGGATGTCATGGCCACATACTGGTACGCCTCCGTCGAATATTGCACGGCAGTACCGAAACCCACAGTGTCCGGGGAAAGCGTCACCGTGCCCACCATGGCGTAGCCATTGTACCCAGGTACGTCCACGTACGCCACGACGACTTTATCGTTGTAATCGTCCCACACCATGCACAGAGAGAATACAATAACGGATTCCGGGGCTGGGGTGCCGAGCGAGATCGTGTCCAAATCCGGAGTTGCCCCGACGTTAACCGTGCACACTCTGAAATACGGATACGTGCTCTCCCCGACATATCCCAGCACAATCCTTTGGTTGTTGCTATCGTAAACGACCGTGTTCAGCTTGGTGTCAATGAATTCAGTGGAACCATCGGGGTCGTTGTAGCAGGACATTGCGGTTCCCAGAGTGATGGTGTCCGGAGTGCCGGGGATTACCGTGCCGACTGCCGCGTACCCCCAGGCGCGCGGGTTGCCGTGCCCGTAGTCAGAGTACGCCAGCACAAACTTGTGGTTGGTGGAGTCATATGCGAGCGCGGTCTCCATCGTTTGTGCGTCGTTGAACTGGGTCGGCGTTCCAAACGCAATATTGTTCCCGCTCACCGTACCGGGAATGACAGACCCGCTTGTCGTCGATGATGCGTACGCTATGACGACCCGGCCATTGTATGCGTCGAAGGTCGTTGAAACCCACCTGGTATCGTCCGAGTTGAACAGCACGGGAGTTCCATAGCTGATTGTATCTCCCAAGATTGTCGCTACGACGGCATATCCGTAATAAGGCGACGTCCACCTCTGGTATGCGATGACAACGGCGCTGTGCGTCGAATCGTAGACTGCAGATATGTACCTGGCATATTGGTTCTCAAACACGGACGGCGTTCCCAGGGTCATGTCGATTCCGTTATCTTCCGCCGCCGACCTCGTCCCGAGCATCGCTATCAGCGTCGTCGTCGCCGATGCCGAGTCCGCGTTCCGCTCCCAGTCAGTCGTCTCGACGAACATCTGGACGGTTCCCGTCGGGCTCCCAATCGACGCGAAAGGCACGCCGGCCTCCATCGCGCTCGCGCCCGCCTCGGCGCTTATCGTTCCGAGGCTGGCCAAACCTGGCCATGCCAGGAGGCGCTTGGACGTTACGACTCCGTTCTTTCCGCGGAGCTCCATCATGTAGTCGGCCTGGATGCCGCCTATCGAGCTTCCGCCGACGGCGCTGTCGATGTAAATCCTGCAGACGTCCTCGCCGTTGACTTTCGGCAGGGCGGAGACCCCGCTGCCTCCTCCGCCGCCGCTGCCACCGGACGAAATCGTCCTGGTGCTGGGTATCGTCATTCCGGCCATCGGCGTGCCGCCGAACTTGACGTATGCGAAGAGGCTCGCCGCCTGCGTGGCCGCCGCTTCCTCGATGATGTCGATGTTGGAGTTGGATACGTCGCCGACTGTGTCCGACGTCTTGGCGACGCCGTTCCAGTCCGCGAACGCGCCGTCGACCGCAATCGTCGTCGGCGCCTCGGCGTAATACGCTGCGAGGCCGCTGCCGATAATCGCGCACGTGCCCGTAGTCATCGCGACCGACGAGACCGCGGCCTTGACGAACGTGGCGTTCGCAGGAGCGGATGTGGCGATGACCGGTATCGTCGCCGAGCCGCTGTCTGCCACCGAGCTGCCCACGGGCTGGGACACCGCGACGCTGGTCGCCGCGACCGTGATGCCGCTGTATGCCACATCGCCGCCCGTCGCGATAAGCGTGTGGGTCATCAAGCTGGTCGACGAGATTATGCCCGCGCTGTCGAGCGCGGCCTGCCTCACCACCAGCGCGCCGTGGACGCCGTCCACCGTCGGCGCGCAGACGTCCGCGATGTCGCTGCCGGACATCGTGGCCATGCGCACGCGCACGTCGCCGACAGCGAGCTTCGCGTCGAGGACGCCCTGGACCTCGGCCTCTGTACCTACGGACTCGGCGTGGCCCCCGCCTATCGTCGCGAAGGCGCTCCAGTTCGACTGGTCCGCGCCCGCGAACTTCGCGGTCTGGACTCCCCAGCCGGCCGAGCTGCCGAACGCCTCGACGGCGTAGTCCGCGCCGATGCCGCCGAACGAATACCCGGTCGCCGCGTTGGCGTCCGAATCCAGGAACGCGAAGTATCTGTCGACCGTCGCACGGGACAGTAGCGCGCCTTGGACGTTGAACCTGAAGTAGAAGTCCGACTCGTCGAAGGCAATCGAGAACGATGAGATGTCCAGCGGCGCGTCCCCGCACATCGACGCGTCCAGATACTCGTTCATCTTGTTCCAGTCCTTGAACTTGCCGTCAATCGTCACGAGCTTCCCTGGCACTCCCTGCGGCGTCGCGAGGAGCGCCAGCGATATCGGTACCAGCATCACCAGGATGACGATGAGAATCGCCGACAGCCTCTTCGGATGGACCGAGCCCTGGTCGTTCAGGCGCCCGCCCATGCCGTTGGTGAACCCCGAGGAACCGTTGGTCAGGCCGTTGGTGCGGCCCATTCCATTCGTCATTCCGTTCGTGCGGCCGACGCCGTTGGTCATACCGTTGGTGCGACCTAGGCCGTTGGTCATGCCGCGGCCGGAGCCGTTGGTCAATCCATTGGTGCGGCCGAGGCCGTTGGTCATCCCCTTTCCAGTGCCGTTCGTGAATCCACGGCCGGCTCCGTTGGTGAACCCCTTGCCGGAACCGTTGGTGAAACCTTTTCCGGTGCCGTTCGTGAAACCTGCGCTTGCCTTGCGGCTCTTCCCCTCGACGCTGTTCATCTCCATTCCGCCTTGGGCGTGTATGCGCGCGTGTATTAATAAATTATCGTTTCACTCGCGCCTTCGCTTCCGGGCGCGGAAGACGGCGAACGGTATTACGCCAAATACGATGGGAAGGATTGTCGCCGAATACTCTGGAACCTCCATGACTATTGCCGTCCCGTAATCTGAATTTCCATTGTCTTGGTAAGCGATCACAACCTTGCCGTTGCTGGAGTCATACGTCGCCGACGTGTATGATATGGCGGCGGATTCGAAAACCTCTGGCACGCCATAAGAGATGGATGTTCCCGTGACCGTTCCGACTGCGGCAGTGCCGTAACCCAAATTGCCTGTGTCGGAGTATGCGATCACGACCTTGCCTTTGATGGAGTCGTACGTTATTGATACCTCAGCGGTTGCTCCGGACTCGAAAACTGCTGGGGTGCCGAAAGAAATTGAAGTCCCCGAAACCGTCCCGACTACGGCGGTGCCGCGCAAGGAATTCCACGTATCTGAGTACGCTATCACGACTTTGCCCTGAGAGGAGCAATACGTTGCCGATATGTATTCAGTGACTGCGGATTCGAAAACTGCTGGCGTGCCGAAAGAGATAGAAGTTCCCGAGACCGTTCCGACTATAGCTCTACCGAATCTTGAACCGACCCAATCAGAGTACGCGACTACAACCTTGCCATTGGTGGAGTCATAAGTCAATGAACTGTAATACAATGCTGCGGACACGAACACCGACGGCGTGCCGAAAGAGATGTTTGTTTCCGAGATTGTCCCTACTACGGCGTTACCGTAATCGGAACCACCGAAATCACCGTATGTGATTACAACCTTGCCGTGGGCGGAATCGTATATTGCCGATATCTCAGTTGTCCAAGTGGGCTCGAACACCGACGGCAAGCCCATGGTGATTGACGTTCCGGAAACTGTGCCGACTATAGCAATACCATAACCAGAATCGCTAACATCGGAGTATGCGATCACGACCTTGCCGTTCGTTGTGTAGGCGACCGATACGTCACTCGCTTCCGCTGACGAGAATCTGACCGGTGTCCCGAAGCTGATGCCCGTGCCAGAGACCGTGCCGATGACTACGGTACCCAAACCAAACATGCCTGAGTCAGAGTAGGCCATCACGACCTTACCGTTGGCTGGGTCGTATGCGGATGAGATATAACTGGTGCTTGCGGAGTTAAAAACGACCGCGCCGCCAAAGATGTTGGCGCCCACATGGTTGTTCGAGCGGGTCCGGAGCGCATGGGAGGTTTGCACGGGACCAGCACAGTCCTTCGCGTTCTCCCAGTCTGTAGTTTCGACGTACATCAGCATCGTTCCTGCTGGGCTCCCGATCTGCATCAGAGGGACCGAGGTTTCGATTGCGCCAGCCCCGGTTTCAGCCAGCACGCGTCCGAGGATGTTCCTCGCCGGATATGTGCAGACGTCCTTTGACGTTAGATGGCCGTCCTTGCCCCTCAACTCAATTACGTAGTCGGCCTGGATGCCGCCTATCGCGCTCCCGCCGGCTACGCTGTCGATGTAAATCCTGCAGACGTCCTCGCCCGCGACCTTCGGCAGGGCCGAGACTTCGCCACCCGCGCCGCCGCTGCCACCGGACGAAATCGTCCTGGTGCTGGGGATTGCCATCCCAGCCATCGGCGTGCCGCCGAACTTGACGTATGCGAAGAGGCTCGCCGCCTGCGTGG
>DAIRED010000145.1:0-5727 GCA_036795795.1 Thermoplasmatota archaeon
AACAAGAATGTCTTCGAGACCGAGCTGGCAACTCACAAGGAGTCGGTCGACGAGACGGACATCGAATTCAAGGCCGAGATTGCGCCGGAGCAGAACCTCGACGACGACCTGGACTCGCTGCTGAAGGTCGCCGATGAGGACGGAAAGAAGAAGCCAGAGGCCAAGAAGAAGACGCTTCTGGAGGAGCTCGAGGAACTGGAAGATTTGTAGGTGCGAACGTAGGCATCTTAATATACTCCCGAGCGAATGTAATCCGCCGGTGAGCTAGAATGATGTTTGTTGCGCAGATAACGGCCATGCCAGGAAAGTACGAGGAGACCGTAAGGCGATTGAAGCACCTCAGAACCCCGAAGGAAATCGAGATAAAGCTGTTCCTGGGACTCTTCGGCAAGCCGGACGCAGTCATCGTCTTCGAGACGATGTCCGAGAGCATGGCCGCCGAGTTCGTCGGCCAGTTCGCCAACGTGGCCGATTGCACGACCTCGCTGGGCGTCCCGATTGACGACCTCAAGTGGACCTCGTGATGGCAGACAGAGTGCTGTCATTTGTCTGACAAACGTACTACAATCTAGCCAACACAATTACGCGCGCCTGCAAACGGGCGCGCGCGGTCGGATTTTCAACCACCCAGCAAGAAAAAAGCGCGCCGTAGAAACTATTATATACTCAATATAGTATTACATCTCTTTGTCTGACACACGTCGGACCGAAATAGGGATGGGATTGCGCATCCAAAACCTCCGGGTTATGGATGCGGGCGCACCCGAAGCCTGCGGGCGATGGGTGCGGGCGGCTCGAAGCGGGTCGCTGAGGCCAGCGCTCGGGATGCGCGCGGGCCGTCGGAGGCGAAGGCTTCCGCGGGAACGCGACGCTGGCACGCTCCAAGGTGCGCTCTCCCCTCTCCAAGAGGCGCGAAGATGCACCTGAAAGGGATCGAGCTGGAAAACTTCAAGTCGTTCGGCAGGAAGTTAGATGTCCCGCTGCTGCCTGGCTACACCGCTGTAACTGGCCCGAACGGCAGCGGCAAGAGCAACATCTCCGACGCTGTTCTCTTCGTTCTCGGGCCGAAATCCTCCCGCGCCATCCGCGCCGGCAAGCTCCCGGACCTGATTTTCAACGGCGGGAAATCCAAGCGCGCAGCCGACGAATGCACGGTCAGTCTATTCTTCGACAACTCCGACCGCGCGATGGCCATCGACGCCCCCGAGGTCAAGCTCACGCGCACGATACGCCTCTCGAAGTCCACGGAGGACGGCTACTCGTCATACTTCTACATCAACGGCCACAAATCGAGCCTCGGCGAGTTCGACGACCTGCTGAGCCAGGCGCGCATCTCCGCGGATGGCTACAACTTCATCCAGCAGGGCGACATCAACAAGATAATCTCGATGAGCAACCTCGAGAGGCGCCGAATGCTGGACGACATCGCCGGCATCACTAAGTTCGACGAGGACATCGGGAAGGCCGAGCGCGAGCGGACCGTCGTCGAGGAGAACCTCGGCAAGATAACGATAATCCTGGAGGAGATTGGAAAGCAGCTCAAGCAGCTGGAGCACGACCGCACCGGCGCGCTGAAGTACAAGGAGCTGAAGGAGCGGTCCGACCTGGCGAGCGCGCAGATGGTCTACAAGAATCGCGACGTCGTCGTCCACGAGATCGAGGGGCTCGACGAGAGCATCGCCAAGGGCGACGCCGAGGTCGCGAAGCTGACCGAGAAGCGCGACGCTTTGGCGAAGGAGATTCAATCCTGCACCGCGGAGCTGCAGAAGCTCGAGGCGGAGATAAATTCCAAGTCCAGCGAGGAGATGAAAGCATTAAAGCTCAAGCTGGACGCGCTCAAGATAGAGGCCGCGAAGGCCGAGAGCGGCGCGGAGAACGCCGCAATCCAGGCCGCGGAATTGAAGGAGCAGAGGTCGCAGCGCGCCAAGGACTCGGCCCGCCTCGGAAAGGAGCTGGGGGTCCACAAGGAGGCCCTGGCGAAGCACGAGGCAGCGCACGCGGAGCTCAGCAAGAAGCTCGGCGGCGTGCAGGGCGAGTACAAGGGACTGGAGGAGACCGCGGCGAAGTCCGACAAGGAGGTCACCGCCCTCCAGAAGAAGGTCATCGCGGCCAAGAACGAGCTCGAGGCCAAGCAGAGGAATCGCGGCGTGATGCTGCTCGAGAAGGACCGGCTCTCGGCGGCGAGGTTGCGCGCTCTCGAGCTGGTCGCCCAGTCCGAGCAGAAGCGCAAGGATTCCGAGTTCCAGCTCAAGGACGCCGACTGGCGCCTCAAGGAGATCAAGGGCACGGAGAAGAGCACGAACGACGAGGTCAAGAAGATACAGGAAATCTTCTTCGCGAAGCGCAACCAGGAGCAGAAGCTCGGGCGCGAGGCGGTCGAGCTCGGGGCGGCGGTCCAGACGCTGACGCGCCGCTACGAGCAGCTCAAGGCAGAAGTCGATGCGCAGGACTCGGTCCGCAGGGGATACAACGCCGCGGTCCAGGCGATATTGGAAGCCCGAGACAAGGGCCTGCTGAAGGGAGTCCACGGCACAGTCGCAGAATTGGCGAAGGTCGAGAAAAAGGTCGAGGTGGCGATGAACACCGCCGCAGGGCCGAGGATGCAGAGTATCATCGTCGACGACGACGAGTGCGCCGCCAAGGCCATAGACCTGCTCAACAAGTCGAAGGCCGGACGCGCCGCGTTCCTGCCGCTCAACAAGATGCTCGAGTCCCGCCCGCGCGGAAAGGCGCTGCTGGCGGTCAAGGAGTCGATGGGCTTCGCCCTCGACCTCATCAAGTTCGACGAGAAGTACCGCAACGCCTTCTCGTACGTCTTCGGAGACACCATAGTCGTCGACACGCTCGACCACGCCAGGCGGCTGATGGGCGGCGTGCGCCTCGTCACGGTCAGCGGAGAGCTCATCGAGGCCAGCGGCGCGATGATTGGCGGCAAGGACGAGCGCTCGATGGTCAAGTTCGGCGGCGGGGCCGGCGAGCTGGACCGCGCCTCGAAGGAGATGCGCGCCGCGTCGGAGCACCTCGAGCGAGTCGAGTCTGAATTGAAGAAGCTGCGAGAGGAGCTGGTCGACGTCGAGGGCAAGCTCAAGGAGGCCGGCGCGCAGTCGGGTCCGGCGGGGGACCGCGCGAAGTTCGAGATGATAGGCGCCGAGATGAAGCGCGCCATCAAGCTCGCGGACGAGGAGATCTCCAAGTGCACGGCGGAGCTCAAGGGCCAGGACGACGCGCTGGCGCGCCTCACGGACGACCTGGCCAAGCTGCAGAACGACATCGAGCGGCTCGACGGGGAGGCGCAAGCCCTGAGCAAGAAGCTCGTCGCCGCGACGCCCGAGGAGATTGGCCGGAGGATGCGCGAGCTGCAGAAGCAGGTCAGCGACATGAACGTCGAGCTCAGCAAGCTGGACAGCCAGCGCAACGCCTCGGTCGGCGAGGTCAAGGTCCGCGAGGAGCTCGTGGACGATGCCGAGAAGACCATCAAAGAGTTGGATTCGAAGATTAAATCGCTCACCGACGCTGCCAAAGATGGGAAGGCCAGGCACGAGAAGCTGCGCGTCGAGGTCGACGCCCTGACCAAGACCGAGAGCGGCATGGACGAGGCCATCAAGTCGGTCAGGACGAAGCGCGACGAGACCTTCAGGCGCAAGACCTCCCTCGAGGGGGACGCCGAGAAATCACTGTCAAAAATCCAGGCGAAGCAGGACTTCATCGCCAACCAGAAGGCGGAGCGCCAGGCCGCCGACCAGCGCCTCAGGGAGGCCGAGGCCGCGCTGGCAAACGTGAAGCTCGACAAGACCGACTCGCTCCCGAGCATGGACGAGATAAGGCTCACGCTCGCCGAGTGCCAGGCGTCGATGGAGCGCCTCGGCGCGGTCAACATGCTCTCGCTCGAGGTCTACGACGACCAGCTCAAGCGCCACGAGGACCTCAAGGAGGAGCTGAAGCGCCTGAACGACCAGCGCAAGAGGCTGCTCGAGCTTGTGGCAGAGCTCAACGGCAAGAAGAAGGAGGGCCTGCTGAAGGTCTTCGAGGGCATCAACGAGCGGTTTAAAATCGTCTACGCGGAGCTGTCCGAGGGCGGCGACGCGGAGCTCATACTGGAGAACCCCGAGGACCCGCTCAACGGCGGCCTCGGAATCAAGGCCAGGCCGAAGGGGAAGAAGGTCCTGCGGCTCGACCTGCTCTCCGGCGGGGAGAAGGGGCTCGTCTCGATGGCGCTCATCTTCGCGATACAGCAGTACATGCCGTCGCCGTTCTACCTCCTGGACGAGATAGACCAGAACCTCGACGCGGTGAACGCCGAAAACGTGGCGCGAATGGTCGGCCGCAACTCGAAGACCGCCCAGTTCATTCAAATTTCGCTGAGGAAGGTCACGCTCGCCCAGGCGACGACCGTCGTCGGGGTCACGATGCAGGAGGACGGCCTCTCGCACGTCGTAATGAACGTCGACGTCAACAAGATGGACGACTCCGTCAAGGACGCCTCGACCCCCGAGGCGCGAAAGAAGGCCTCCGACGCCATCAAGGCGGCTATAGAGACGAAGCTGGCGCACACCGCGCCCGCCGAGGTCGTCAGGAAGCCGAGGAAGCCCCGCGCGAAGAAGGCGGGCGAGGAAGGAAAGGCCGACGACGCCGCGCCGTCCGCCGAGACGGCTGACGGCCAGGCGAAATCATCGACTCATGTCCAACAGGCGAACGCAGAGGAAAAGGAGACTCCTCAAGCTGTGCCGGAAACGGCCAAGCCAGGAGACACATAGGATGGGATGCACATGGTAGGCGAATGGGATTCGGTGCTGGGACACCTGCTCTTCCACAAGAGCTTGATTGACGAGGATGGAGACGGCAGGAAGATAGACGACTACATGGCGATGGTCAGGCAGCTGGAGACGGGGATGACCGTCATCGGCACCGACCCCATCGAGAAGGCAATATCGATAGCCTTCCAGCTCGTCCAGGAGCACGGGTTCAACCCGTGGGACATCAACATCTCCGAGTTCACCAAGATGTACATGAAGCGCGTGCGCAGCGAGCCAGAGGTCAACTTCGTAATCGCCGGCCGCCTCATACTGATGGCCTGGTCGATACTCAAGCTCCAGAGCGAGGAGGTGCTCAGCCTCGCAGAGCCCCCGGCCCCGGCCGAGCCGATGGAGTGGGACCCAGGCGTCTACTCGATGCCCGAGGACATAGACTACCGCGAGGTCGTCCTCGGCGGAGAGGCGCCGTTCCTGCAGGAGGCCGTCAGGGGCCAGCAGACCCGCCCCGTCACGCTGATGGAGCTCATCGACGCCTTCGGCGAGGCGCGCGAGGAGATAAAGCTCCAGGAGGCCCTCCAGAAGCTCCGCGACAACCAGAAGCCGATGCAGTCCAAGACCATCGGCGACAAGGTCCACCGCGAGAACATGCAGGAGGACATCGCGATGACCTGGGACCGGCTGCTGGCGTTCGGCACGGAGCAGGTCGCGCTCGAATCGCTGCACACCGACGACTCGTGGGACCGCGTCGCAGTCTTCACTTCGCTTCTGTTCCTCGCGAAGGTCAAGCGCGTGCGCCTCGAACAGAGGTCGATGCCGTTCGGCGAGATAACGGTCACGAACCTCGAGCTGCGCCGCCAGGCCCAGGCAAACGCCGAGGCCACGGTGCGGATAGACGCGATACCTATGGACGTAATGACAGCGGCCGTCGATTGCCCCTCGGCGGCCGCCCCCAACATGGGTGCCGTGCCGGTGGCGG
>DAIRED010000146.1:0-5678 GCA_036795795.1 Thermoplasmatota archaeon
CCGGTCTTCACAATCGTCAGGACAGGGTTCATCACGAGGGTTGTGTCGGTCGCTTCGAGCGGGACTTGGCCCTCGCCGACCGAATCCTCGTAGGAGACGTCTACCTGGTTCTGGACGATGAAGCCGTCCGGAAGAGCCGATTCCAGCAGCGCCTGAATCTCCAGAACGATGGTCGTCCCATCGGGTATCGCAGCGTAGAGCCAGGTTGATGGCGCGATGAATAACGGCGCTCCGCCGGAAATCCACGAGACGTAGGACAATACACCCACGGGCATCATATCCACAACAAGCACGTTGTAAGCGGTGTCGTCTCCGATGTTCTCGATGGTTATCGTGTAAGTTATCGTCTGGCCGGGGTTCGCCGTCTCGGTTGCGACCTTCGTGAGAACGAGCATCGGATCGCGGACGGTCGTCGTCGCGGTTGCAGTGACCGGGAGCTGAACCTCTCCGGCCATGTCGCGGTACTCGGCCCTCGCCGAGTTCACGAGAGCGCCGACAGCCAACGGATCGACCGTGACCTGTATCGTTATGACGCCCGAGCCGCCCGCAGCCACGAAGCCGATGTTCCAACGGTTGTTCCCCGCGGTCGGGGTAGGCAGCGCGCTCACGTAGTTGATGCCCGTCGGATATGTCTCGTTGATCCACACGTTGTAGGCGTCGGCGGTGTCGTTGTTCCAGTAGTAGATGCGGTACGTGATGGCCTGGCCGGTGTTGGCGTACTGCGGCGCGGCCTTCTGCATCGTGATGAGCGGGTCGTCGACGTGCGTCTGCGCGGTTGCGACTAGCTGGCGCTGCGCGATGCCGACCTCGCTCTCGTAGTCGAGGGTGGCGGAGTTGACGAGCCAGCCGGACGCAGTCGTGCTAACGCGAACCGTTATCGTAATCGTGTGCCACAGACCGTCGTTCGCGACGCTCGCGATTGTCCAGCGGTTGTTGGTCGGGACATCCGGAGCCGGGATTGCGCTGACGAACGACACGCCCGCCTGGTATGTCTCGATGATGACTACATCGTAAGCGACGTCGCTGCCGACGTTCCTGTACCTGAGCGTATAGGTGATGAGCTGGCCGGTGTTGGCGGTCGCGGCCGCCGCCTTGATGAACTGCATCGACGGCGCGACCACGGTCGTGACCTCCAGGTCCGACACGGGGCCATATTCCCCACCGTTTGCGTCTTCGTAGACCGCCTGGACGTAGTTGAAGAGAGAGCCCACGGCGCTCAATGAAACCGTGACGGTTATCGTGACGCTCCACGTCTCGCCGGGGTTCAGCGTGCCGACGTTCCATACGTTGTCAGCGAAGTCCGGGTACGGAACGGCCGTGACGAATGTCACGCCCGCAGGGTATCCCTCGGTCACGACGACGTTGTACGCCGGAGCCGTACCGGAGTTCCTGACGGTGACGACGTAGTCGATTGTCTCGCCCTGGTTCGCAGTCGCAGGCGCTGTCTTCCTTATTGAGAGGGACGGCCACACGACGAGCGTGCTCGCCGAGTCGCCCTCGACGGGCATCTGCGCGGGGACCTCATTGGTGTAGTTGACCTCGACATCGTTCACGAGCGTTCCGGTCGCCAGCAGCGAGACGTGGACCGTTATAATGACGGACCAGCTCGCGCCCGGGACCAGCGGCGGCACGAACCACACATTGTTGGAGAACGACGGAGCCGGGACCGCGCCAACGAAACTGACGCCCGCCGGGTAGAACTCCTCAACGCGGATGTTCTGCGCGAGACTCGTTCCGACGTTCGTCACAGTTATCGTGTACGTGATGTCCTCGCCCGGGTTGGCGGTCGCCGGGGCTGTCTTGTCGATTTCGAGCAGCGGGTTGACCAGGGTGGTGTTCCACCAGTCGCGAACCGTCGGCTTTGCGATGCCGGCCAGGCTCTCGTAATCCCCGGATACGGTGTTGACGATGGTCGATTCGGCGCTCGCCGAGACCGACACCGTCACGACTATCGTGAACGAGCCGCCTGACGCGAGGTATGCTACGAACCACACGTTGTTGCCGACGGTTGCGTTGGGCACGGAGGACACGAACGTGACCTGCGAGTCGTACGTTTCGGTCACGTTGATGTTGTACGCCCCCGCGAGACCGAGGTTCGTCACGGTTATCGTGTAGGTGATCGTTCCGCCGGGGTTGACCTGGGTTGGACCGGTCTTGACTATGACGAGCCACGGGTCGACGACGACCGTGTTCGCAGTCGCCTCGACGTCCGGGAAGCGCAGTCCTGCTGCGTTCTGGTACCGCACGACGACGCGGTTGACGAGGGTGTCGACAGCGGTGTCGTCGATGGTAACAGTGATGTTAATCCACACCGTAACGCCGGCGGCTATCGTGCCGATGTTCCATGTGCCAGTCGGCGTCGTTGGCGCGGGTGTCGCAGACCCGAACGTTATTCCAACAGGGTATGTCTCGTTAAGCCAGACGTTGACTGCGGCCGCTGTTCCCAAGTTGGTAATCGTTATGGTGTAGGTTATCGTCTGCCCGACGTTCGCAGTCGCTGGCGCGGTCTTCGTGACCTGGAGCAGCGGCGCGTCCACGGCGGTCCACCAGAAGTCCTCGGCTATCGGCTGAAGAGTTCCAGCAGCGTTCTCGTACACGACGTATACGTAGTTCTCGATGAGCGTCGCGTTCGCCAGGACCGTCACGGTGACGTTTATCCAGCCGCCAGTTCCGGGGGCGACGTCGCCGATGTACCAGACGTTGGTGCCCGATGTTGGGGGCGGCGTCGCGCTGACGAACGAAACGTACGGGTCGTAGACCTCGAACACCATCACATCCGTGGCGTTTCCGTCACCGGCGTTGAAGTAGTAGATGGTGTAAGTGATTGTCGCCCCGACGACCGCCGTCGCCGGGCCGGTCTTGTCGACCTGCATCATCGGGTCGCCTATCGCGGTTATCGCCACGTCGGAGACCGGCGGCTGGGCGATTCCGGCTGCGTTGTCGTAAGTCAGGTTGGCGATGTTGACCAGCGAGACGCTCGCGTTGGCGTTCACGCTGACGAGTATCGTTATCGTTATGGACGCCAGCGGCGCGATGTTTCCAAGGTTCCAGACGTTGGTGCCGACGTTCGGGGCTGGAATTGCGCTGATGAACGTCACGCCCGCCGGATATGTTTCGGTCAGCACGACGTTGTATGCCGTGTCGTCGCCGACGTTGGTGTAGACCAGCGAGTAAGTTATCATGTCGCCGCGGTGCGCGCTCGACGGCGCCGTCTTGTCGAGTGTCATCAGCGGGTTTATGATTAGCGTCGGTGCCGTCACCGTCTCGACCGGCATTATGAATCCGGGGTCGGGGGTGTAGTTTAGCACGACGGTGTTGTTTATCCAGCCCGAGCCGGCGGTCACGAGGACGGTGATGGTTATCGTGCCGCTTCCTCCCGCAGCGACCATGCCGATGTTCCACACATTGTTACCCACGCTCGGAAGGGGAGTCGCGGTCACGTATGTGACGCCCGGGTGGTACGACTCGGTTATCGTCACGTTGTACGCCGGACCAGTTCCAATGTTTTCATAGGTTATCGTGTATGTGATGGTCTCGCCAGTGTTCGCCGTCGAGGGGGCGGTCTTGTCGACAACCATTATCGGGGCGAGGATGTCGGTCTCCCAGGTTGCGCTGTCGCCCGGATACCTCACGTCCTCGGAGTTCAAATACGACTGCAGGGTGACGAGGTTGGTGATGGTCGACGGTGCACTGCTTTCGATGCTAAGATTGATTATTATGGTCAACGGCAGGCCGGGGTTGACAACAGCGAAGTACCAGCGGTTGTTGCCCACCATGGGCATCGGGAAGGACGATACGAACGTCGTCCCGGCCGGGTAGGTCTCGACAATCCACACGCCATACGCGGGGGCGGTTCCGGTGTTCTGGTAGGTCACGGTGTAGGTGATGATGTCGCCGTAGGTGGCCGTCGCGGGGCCTGTCTTGGTAACGCTCATCTGCGGCCACTGGACCACCGTCGTGGCGGTGTCCTGCAAGGGTGTGTGCGGGGCTCCTGCGGCGTTATCGAAATTCAACGTGGCGAGGTTGACCAGGTTCCACGCGACGCCGTCGAGTATCGTGACGGTGATGACGATTGTGACGGCCGCCCCTGGAGCCATCGGCCCGTAGTAGAAGTCTATGTCCCACACGTTGTTGCCGAAGGTCGGCGCCGGGAAGGCGTTGACGAACGAAACCCCGAGCGGGTACGTCTCGGTCACTACGACGTTGTAGGCCCAGTCGGTCCCGGTGTTCTCGACCGTTATGGTGTATGAGATAGTCTGGCCCGCGACCGCGGTCGCCGGGGCGGTCTTGTCGATTGTCAGAGACGGGTTGCGGATTATGGTCTGCGCGGAATCGGTAACGTCCGGCATCTGCCTGAAGCCGTTCTGGAATTCCAGGTTGACGTTGTTGGTGAGGGTTCCCGAGGCCGCCGTGACGGTCACGGTGATTGTGATGGTGCCGCTCGCGCCTGGTGCGAGGTTACCGACGAACCAACCGCGGACCAGTCCAAGGACGTAATTAGGCGGTATTGAAGTGCTCACCACGACAACACCTGCTGGTAGTGTGTCGTTTATCCACACGTTGTATGCAATGTCGCTTCCGGTGTTCGCATAGGTTATCGTGTATGTTATCGTCTCGCCCGTGTTCGCGTACGCCGGTGCTGTCTTGGATATCGTCATTACTGGGTCGACGACCAGCGTGTCCGCCCAGTCCGAGATCCTCGGCCACGGCGTCGCCGCAGCGTTCTCGTAGTCCACCGTGACGGAGTTGTGCAGGATGCCGAGCGCGCCGATGTTGACGGTGACCTGTATAGTGATTGTGACCGTGTCGCCAGCGGCGATGAGCGGGATGTTCCAGATATTCGGGAAGGTGAATACCGCGCCAAGGTCCGAGCAGCCGGAGGTGACGTATGTTACTCCCACCGGGTACGTCTCAGTCACGACGACGTTCGTCGCGGAATCCGTGCCGGTGTTCGTGATAGTTATCGTGTACGTTATCGTCTCGCCCGTGTTCGCGGTAGCCGGGGCGGTCTTATCGACCGTCAGCATCGGCCCCGCGATGAGGGTTATCGTCCAGTCGCTTCCGGTGAAGACCTGCGTGTTCGCCGCGTCGGTGTACTCGACCGTCGCCGTGTTGTTCAGGAATCCTGTGGAAACATTCACCTGCACGGTGATGTCGACGAACCACGTCTGGCCCGGCAACAGGGTGCCGACGGACCAGGCGAAGTCGGGCACGGTCGGGGCGATGGTCGCGCTGATGTAGTTGACTCCCGCCGGGTAGCTGTCGTTGACCCACACGTTCTCGGCGTTCGCGCCGCCGAGGTTGACTATCGAGATTGTGTAAGTGATGAGCTGCCCGTTGACAGCGGTTGCCGGGGCGGTCTTGTCAATCGCGACGAACGGCCCCTCGACGAGTGTGTCCAGGGTGTCGGAGACCGGCGTCATGTCGATGAATCCGTTCTCGTACTCGACTTCAACGAGGTTCGTGATTGTGCCATTGGTCGTCGGGTAAATTTCCACGGTGATTGTGAATGAAACCGAGCCTGCCACGATGATGCTTGCGAAGTACCAGATGTTGTCGCCCGCTCCGGGGTTCGTCGGCATGATGGACGAGCTTACGTAAGATACTCCCGCCGGGTAGGTCTCGGTGACCACCACGTTGAAGGCGGCCGAGGTTCCGGTGTTCGTCACCGTTATCGT
>DAIRED010000147.1:0-5634 GCA_036795795.1 Thermoplasmatota archaeon
GGGAAATGTAGATGACCTCTGGAGCCGCGAGCAGGTTGACGACGTTTGCGGTCACGGTGACCGTGCCCGTCGTGGAGATGACGTTATCGGACATATCCAGTCCGTATATCGTCGTGCCGGTTGCCCCGGCGCCGACCGCGAACGACACGACCGCCGTGGCGTTGTTGGCGTTGACGTCTATCGCCGCGATGTTGGCGTAGTACTGGCCGTTTGCCAATCCCTCCAGGGGCAGCGAGAAGTTGTTGCTGGCCAATGGGGCCTGCATGACGAGCTTATCGGCGGTCGTCGATGAGTAAACGTATGCGAAAACGTTGCCGACGTTCAGGTTGTCGGTGACGGTGGCGTTGAGGTAGAGCGCGGAAGGCCCTTCCCATGTCGAAACCGTTGATATCGTGGGCGGGACGTTGTCCTCCAGCGGGTTTGCGGCGACCTCGAAGTAGGTGCTCTGAGTCTCGCGGGTGCCGCCCCGGTCCACGACCGTGACGTCGACGTCGTAGCTTCCAGCCTTGCTGGCTTCGTAGCTCCCGACGAAGTAATCACCCGGCATATTCACTCGTTTGGACAGGCCGTACCTGATGAGAATCTCGTTCTTCTCGTATTCGGTTATGCCTGGTTTGACGACCAGAGCCTGCGCCGCGTTGCCTGGCATCAGCCTGAACAAAAGGAACAGGAGCACCAGCACTATCAACAGCGTTATGGCCATGTGCACCATCCTCCAGGCAATGTACTTCTTTAAGTTCATCCGGCTACCTCCTCGCTTTCTCGGTGAATCTCAGGAACGTGATGTTAATCCCCTCGGTTGTAAAGTAAAAGGGAAGGGGAGCTTTTAGCTCCCCTTGTTTTTCTTCTTGCCGTAGATGACAGAGCCTCCGACAAGGGCTATCGCGCATATGGTGCCCAGGACGGTGATGGTTGCTATCGATGGTATTCCACCGCCACCGATTGTTTCGTTGTCGACTTCCAACACCTGCACGTTGAACGCTCCAATCGCGCTGACGCTGTAATCCGAATGGCTTACTACTACGTCAACAGCGAAATCTTTGTCCTCTACCACCGTTGCTGGAGCGTTGAAGGTCAGCGTCGCAATTCCGTCAGCGTTGGTCTGAGTGTCTCCGCTTATCGTCGGACCAGCTTCGGAGAGTTCTGTCTCTATAGTGGCTCCGGCGACCGGGTTGCCGTCCTGGTCCTTGACCGTAACGGTGACCGGTGTCGATGTGCCCATGTCGATGACATCTGTCTCGACGTCAATCCTCATGCGCATGAAGGACGCGCCCTGCGGCATGACCTTGATGACGGCGACCTTCGACGGTGCCGGGTCGAATCCATCCTTCGTGGCGCTCTGCAGGTTGATGCCGACCTTCGTGTCGTTGACTTCTGCGGGGTCGACGAACGGCGCGGTCCACTTGACCTTGACCTGCCCGTTCGCCAGCGTCGTCGAGTTGTACTCCTTGAGGCCATTTGCGAAGGTCCCGTTGTTGCAGACGAGGAAGACCTTTGCGCCCTGCACCGGGAGGCCGCCCTGGTCCTTCACGGTCGCGATGATGTCGGTCTCGGATTCAGATGGCACGGGGGACTCGACGGACAACGACGCCTTGAGCCAGTGCTCGCTCGGCGGGTGGATGCCCATGATGGACCTCCACGAGAATATCGAGCCAGTGGAGCCGACGGTCCAGTTGACGAACCTGTCGGACCTGTACGCCTCGATGTTCGTCCTGAAGTAGAGCACGTTGTAGGGCTGGTCGAAGGCGACCGCGGCCTGGGCGTCCCTCATGAGCTGCTGGCGCTCGACCGGGTCTCCTGTCACACGCGCCTGGTCGACGATGGCGTCGAAGGTGGTGTTCCTGTATCCGGGGTAGTTCTGGCCGGACTCGGCCGTCGACGAGTGGAAGAATGCATGCAGGAAGTCGGTCGGGTCGGACCCGATGCGCCACCCGAGGATGTACATGTCGAAGTTGCGCTGGTCTATCCTCGTGACGATCGTACCGAAGTCGAGAGCGACCGATTCGGCGTTGATGCCGACGCTCCTTAGCTGCGTCGCAATCATCAGGCCCGCCTGCGCCCTTATCGGGTCGTAGTCGGCCGGCGGGGTCAATATCTCGATGAGGCCGCCCTCTCCGGAACCTATGTTCGTCCCGTCCGGGTTCTTCCACCAGTTGCCCTCGCCGGGGTCGGCCGACGGGTTGTTGAGCTGGTAGCCCGCATCGGTCAGGATGCGTATGGCCTGGTCCGGGTCGAAGGCGAACTGCGGCAGGGAGTTGTTGTACCAGTCCGTATCGATTGCGCTGACCGGTCCATCCGCGGCTATGCCGAAGTTCTGAAGCAGGCGCTCGACGATTTCCTTCTTGTCGACGCAATGCGCCACCGCCTCCCTGAACGGCTTGCCGTAATCGCCCTTGAGCGGGTCGTTGTCAAGGTAGCCGAAGGACTTCTTCCTCATGTTGTACGCCATGTAGAAGAATCCCCTCTCCGACGACTGGGAAAGGCCGATGTCGTCGTCCTTGATGAGGTCGGGCACGTACGTCGGCGGGATGGACCACGCAATGTAGTCGATGTCGCCCTGCTGGAGCGCCTGAACCGCCTGCTCGGCGGTCTTGTATATCTTGAATACCATGCCGTCGATTGTCGGCTGGTCCGGGAAGAAGTGCGCTCTGTAAGTCGATATCTTGGCCTGCTGCCCAGGGGTCCAGCTCTCGAACTTGAACGGCCCGCTTCCGATAACCGCCGAGTTGCTGAAGGCTATGGCCTTCGTCGGGTTCCAGTAGTTGGGGTTCGTCGGGGGCAGGAACGGGTTGGCGTTGTCGACGTCCTGGCCGCCGGCCTTCATTCCCCAAATGTGCTGGGGCAGGATGAAGACGGACAGCGTGTTGCGGATGAAGTCCGCGTAGGGCGTCTGGAGGTAGAACCTGAGCGTGTTGGCGTCTATCTTGCTGATGCCGAGCCAGTGCGTGTCGGAGTAGTTCGAGCCGACTTCGCCGCCCTTGTCCATGAGGCACTTGACGCTGGAGGCCCAGTCCGGTATTGAGGCCTGGACGCCGAAGCCGAACATGATGTCGTCGATGTCCATCGCGTGGCCGTCGTGGAACGTGACGCCGGTGAAGTCGTAGGTGACAGTTATCTGACCCGCCTTCGCGGCTCCGTCCCAGGGCTTCTCATCGAAGTTGAACAGGGATTCCTCGGTGTAGTTCGCCGAGTGCACCGCGATGTAGGGGATGTACTTCGACGCATCGATTAGGTCCACGCTCAGCGGTGTGTCGTAAAGGTACCCCAGAACGTTCCAAGACCAAACGTCCCCCGCGACCAGCGGGTTCAACGACTTGATGTCGTCTTGCATGGCGATCCTGAGGACAATCTCCTCATCCTGCCTCGTCTCCGCAGCCATCGCCTTCTCGGCGGCCATGAGGCCGACTCCGCTGGTCACCAGCGTGAAAACCAGTCCGAGCACGACAGCCCTGCTCCAAATTCCGACCCTTCTCTCGTTCATCATATATTGCCCTCCATTTCGGTTATCGGCATGTTACAAACCACAAGCTTTTCTGGGTTTGCGGCTGTAATAGCCTGACCGTATTTAACGTTTTTCTCCACGCGTCCCGCGCGGGACCTCGTCTCAGTCATGATTGTAACCAAGAAGGCTTGGGCATATAAAACGACATTTGTACGCCGTTTTGTATCTTATTTAAACTTGTCGGTAACCCTTTTGTGAATCTTCAGTTGTTCTGGATGTAGTATCTCGCCCTCCGGCCGTCGTGCTCGATGCGCACGACGCCGTTGCGGCTCAAGGCGCGGAGGTTGTAGCTCACCGTCTGCTGGCTCGCGTCCAACATGTCGGCGATGAATCGCTGGGATGCCCCATCGTAGCCCGTCTGCCTGACGATGTCGAGTATGCTGAGCTGCAGGTCGCTGAGCTTCTGGCCCTCGTCCTGAGGAACGTTCATCTTGATGGGGTAGAATCTCCGGTACGCCCCGTCGCGGCGGGATTTGATGAACCCCTGAACCTCGAGGGTGCGCAGGTGGTGCGAGAGCGTCCCGTTGTTGACGTTGAGCGAGTCCTTTATCATCGAGTAGTGTTCGCCAGGGTTGGACACTATGAATCCGTATATCTGGCCGCGCACGAAGTGCTCCAGCACCTCGTCCTTCTTCAGGCGGGTGTAGAGGGGGAACATGAGCCTCGAGATGCCGTACCTCCCCAGCTCAGTCGAGAAGATGGCTCCAACAGAGAGGAATCCGAATGCGGCGTACCAGAAGTTGCCAGCTTCCGCAACGGTCATCCTCGGAATCGTGGCAATTCCGAGGTTGGTGTACCCGCCGGAGTATCCCTCCTTCTCCGCGCGGATGACCACCCAAGACTCGCTCTCGCGCTCCACATCAGACGCTGTATAGACAAATCTCGCGAAGCCGTCGATATCCGTGGTGGCGGTGGCGTCGCGGACGATTCCGGTCCCGACGACCTGGACGGTCACGATGGCGCCTTCAATCGGAACGTTGCGCCTGTCGCGCACCTCGACGACGAACGGGGCGGAGTCGCCGGAGTCCAGCACCGAGAAGTCGCAGCCGACGTAGACCTTCAGCACGGTATCGTTCGACGTGCTGATGTCGTAAGCCGTCGGGCGCTGCGCCGGCGCCGCGGATGCGCTGCCGGGAACGAAAACGGCTACTGCCGCGAGTATGAAAATCGCCGCGAGGGCCGCAACGGCCAACCGAGCCGGGCGCATCCACCGTGTCATTGTGTGACAATATGAATTTTCGACTATATAAGTACATCTGTAAACCGTTTTGTAACAACCCCTTTTCCAGTCTCGCTCCGCTGGCTTGGGCTCGCGGAAAAGTGGTATGGTATCCCAAAAGGCTCGCCCAAGCCTGCTCGCTCGACCATTCCCCTCGCTGCGGCTCGGGCTGCAACATGATAATTGCCTCCGTTAAGGTTAATATCGACGTGTTCTTACCGTCTTTCGCAATGCCCCATTCCCCTCTGGACCGGATGTTCAACCCCCGCTCCGTGGCCGTCATCGGCGCGTCGAGGACCGAGGGAAAGATTGGCAACACTCTGGTTCGCAACATAGTGACATACGGATACGAGGGAGCGGTCTACCCGATCAACCAGAACCCGGGGGAAGTTTACGGAAAGAAGATCTACGCGACGGTCCAAGACGTTCCGGGAGATATCGACCTGGCCGTCGTTGCCGTCCCCGCGCCATGCGTGCGCGACGAGGTCGAGAACTGCGGGAAGAAGGGCATCAAGCACATAGTCATCGTCTCGTCCGGTTTCAAGGAAATCGGCAAGCGCAAGGAGGAGATGGAGGTCCTCGCAGCCGCCCGCAAGTACGGCTCGCGCATCCTAGGACCCAACGTCTTCGGCTTCTTCTCGCGCGCCAACAACCTGAACTGCACCTTCGGCCCGGCGCAGGTGGCGAAGGGGAACATCGCAATCATCACCCAGAGCGGCGCGCTCGGGATAGCCCTCATCGGAAAGACCATAGAGGAGCGCATAGGCCTTTCGGGCATCATCAGCCTCGGGAAGCGCGGGTAAACTTCGACCTCCAGTTCGTCGTCGGGTTTGACGTTGATTTTTTCCCGCAACAGTTCGAGGGCGTCCCAAAAACCGCCGAGCCGATCGACCAGTTTGCGGTCAAAAGCCTG
>DAIRED010000148.1:0-5612 GCA_036795795.1 Thermoplasmatota archaeon
GCTCTCGTTGTCGCCCACGAAGAGAATCTCGTCCGCCTTTACTCCGAGGTCATTCATCGCTCTCTCGAAGTTGAGTGTGCCAGGCTTGCGGCAGGAGCATCCCTCGTCCGGTTTGTGGGGGCACACGTACACTCCAGAAACCTTACCGCCAGCCAACTCCAGCTCCGACACCATGCGGTTGTTTATCTCATCCACCCTTTCGCGTGGAACTATTCCCCGCCCCACGCAAGACTGGTTCGTGATTATCGCGCAGGAATACCCCTTCTTCCGGATCAGGGCCACCGCTTCTTTCGCCCCCGGCATCCAGATGAATTCGTCCCAATGCTTCACCCAATCGAGCTTGCGAACGTTGTTGATGACGCCGTCCCTATCCAGAAAAACTGCTTTCAAAGGTGCCATTTCTCAGCAGCCCTTCGAGTCCGTGCCGTGCTTGGCGTGGAACTCCTCGCGGATGGCCGATGTGACCATGTGCTCGATGAGCATGTGCAAGTCTTCAATCTGCTGCATGTAGTGCAGCGGGATGACGTACGCCCACTCGGCGACCGAGGCCATCTTGCCTCCCTTGAAGCCCGTGATGCTCACGGTCTTGGCTCCGTTCGCGCGCGCCCATTCGATGGTCTTCAGAACGTTCGGCGAGTTCCCCGAGCCGCTTATGCCTATGACCAGGTCGCCAGACTTCATGAGGTTCTTCAGCTGCTCCACGAAGATGTCCGCGTAGCTGGAATCGTTCCCCCAGGCGGTCATGAGCGGAATGTTGTCCGAGAGGGAGAGCACGCGGAAGCGGGCCTCCTTCGGGTGTATGGTGCCCTTGGCCAGGTCGCTTGTGAAGTGCGACGCGCAAGAGGCGCTGCCGCCGTTGCCGCAGAGGTAGATAGTCGCCCCGCGCTCCCTGGCATCGAGCATCAGTTGGCCCAGCTCGTCGAACTTGTCGAGATCGCCCTCCATCGCCGTCAGGCAGGCCTTGATTTCCTCCAGGTACTTCTTCATGAACTTTTTTCTGTGGTCGCTCACCTCAATCGCCCCCTATAATCTTCGCGCCGTGCATGTCGAACTTGAAGTCCATCTGCTTTAAGCCTTGCGCCGAAAGAGCGTCGCGGACCGCCCGCTGGTTTGGCTTCTCGCAGAATAGCATCAGGTAGCCTCCGCCGCCAGCGCCGGTGAGCTTCGCGCCTATCGCGCCGTTCTCGATGGCGGTCGAGTAAAGCTTGTCTATCCGCTCGTTCGTGATGCCCTTGGCCAGCTTCTTCTTGTTCTCCCAGGCCTGAGCCATCAGCTCGCCGAACCTGCGAAGGTCCCCCTCGATGATGGCGTCCTTTATCTCGTAGCCGAGATTCTTGATGTTGTGCAGCGACTGGACGACCGCGCCGTCGTCGTCGCGCCCGCCCTTGTCCTGGCACGAGAGGATGCTCGACGAGTCGCGCGTGCGGCCGGTGAAGAAGAGCATCACGTCCTCCTCCAGGCGCTTGCGGATCTCCTTCGACAGGTCCAGCGGCGCCACCGTCACGCCCTCCTTGGTGAAGTGGAAGACGTTCAGCCCGCCGAAGCTGGAGGCGTATTCGTCCTGCTTGCCGATGGGCATTCCGAGGTCGTGGTGGCCAATCTTGTAGGCGGTCTCGGCGATGTCCTGCTTCGTCATCTTCATGTGCTCTAGCTTGTTGAAGATGTTGACCAGGTTGACGCACACTGTGCCGGACGAGCCCAGACCGGTCCCCGGCGGCACTTCGGATGCCATGAAGAGGTTCATCCCCCTCTGGATGTTGAAGTGCTTCAGGACGGCGACCGGAATGTCAAGCCCCTCGCCGAGCTTCAGGTGGTAGAAATCGCGCACCGTCTGACTTATCTGGAGGTCGGACGAGATTATCTGTATGCGGTCGTCCTCGCGCACCTCAAGGATGGTGTAGAAGTACTTGTTGATGGAGGCGCTGATGACCATCCCGCCGTGCTTCTCGTAGTACGACGCCAGGTCCGTGCCGCCCCCTCCGAAACTGATGCGGACCGGCGCTCGGCTAATCAAGGTCATGCAATGTCCTCCGCGCCGCCTCCAAGCCTTCGAGCGTGCCGATGTCCCAGAAGCGCGCGCTGGTTACGTACCCCATCAAATCCCCCCCTTTTATCAGTTTTGGGAAGAGAGTCTGCTCCAGGGAGAACCTGCCTGGCTCGAGCCCGGCCACGGTTTGCCTCCTTAGGAAGAGCACACCCGCCTCGACTCCGTTCATGGAAGACCTCTCGGTCTTCTTGTCGTACAGCTTGACCAGGCCGTCCGTTCCCAACACAACATTGTTCTTCGCAATCTTCGGCCGTATGTTGTCGTAGACGGTGATGAGTCCCTGTGTTCCCGAGGTTTCGAAAAGCGCCATCGGCTTCGCGTAGTCCAGCGGCAGGTAGCTGTCTCCGTAGACCACCATGAACCTCTCGTCCAGCATCGCCTCGGCCTGCTTCAGCGCACCTCCGGTGCCCAGGAGCGTCTTCTCGACCGAATAGCGGATGCGCACTCCCAGCTCCGAGCCGTCTGCGAAGTACTGGATTATCTGCTCGCCGAGGTGCCCCACGAGAAGGATGAAGTCGTCGAAGCCCCGCGCCTTCAGCCGTAAAATCAGGTGCTCGAGGAACGGCCTCCCGTAGACGTCCATCATGGGCTTCGGCGCGACCTTCGTCAAGGGGCCCAGCCGGGTCCCCAGGCCCCCCGCAAGTATGACGACCTGCTTCACTGCCAAGCCTACCTCCGCTGGTCGTAAATCCACTTGTTGGCGAGGAGCCAGCGCACCGTGCGGCGGATGCCCTCCTCGACGCCGACCTTCGGCTTCCAGCCCAGTGCCATCAGGCGGTCGATGGAGAGATGCACGACGGGCGCGTCCCCTATCCAGCCCCTGTCGCCGCCAGTGTAGTTGTACTTCACGCCCTTCAGCCCCATCTCCTCGACGACGACGTCGGCCAGCCGCGTGACCTCGATGGTGTCCATGTTGCCGATGTTGAAGATGTTCACCTTTCCCTTGGCGTTCGCGTGGGCGTGCAGGAAGCCGTCGACGCAGTCGCCGATGTACAAGAACGATTTTCGCTGCTTTCCATTGCCGAATATCTGCATCTCCTTCGGGTTGGCCAGAAGCTTCTTCACGAAGTCGAACGTGACACCGTGCGGGTGGCGCTCCCCGACGACGGACACGAACCTGAACATGCTGGCGCGCATCCCGTACGCCTCGCAGAACGCCTCGATGAACGACTCGCTCGATAGCTTCGACGCGCCGTAGAACGACGTTTGAGCCTTCGGGGCGTCCTCGGGCGTGGGAAACTTGACCTGGTCCCCATAAACGGCCGCAGAAGAGGCGAAGACGATGTCCTTCACGTCGTTCAGACGCATGGCCTCCAGCACGTTGTAGGTGGTGAGGACGTTGCGCTCCAGGTCGCGGTACGTGTCCTCGAGCCCGCGCCTGATGTCCGCGTTAGCCGCGAAGTGGAAGACCGCCTCGCACCCCTTCATCGCGCCGGTCAGCCGCTTGATGTCCTTGAGATCGAACTCGTGGTTCGAGAACGAGGGGTTGCCTTTGTGGTGCTCGACGAACCTGGCGATGCCCGTCGTCATGTTGTCGATATTGACGACCTCGGCCTTGGATGCCAGCAGACGGTCCACGAGGTGGCTGCCGATGAAGCCGCATCCGCCGGTGACGAGCGTTCGTTTCATTGTCCAATCCCCTTTCAGGATTTGTGATGCCGAGGTTGGATAAATACTATTTCTTGCCCCTCAGCTCGGTCGTGATGTAGGAGAACATCTTGCGCAGGTTCAGGAGGTCGAGGAAGAAATCCACGTCCCGGCGCCCGAGCTCCTTGCTCGCGGCCAGGAGACCGGCATACAATCCCAAGCCCGCCGCGCACACCGCCAGCAGCGAGTACCAACGCGTCACGAGCCCTGCCCAGTCGCAGGCGACGAGGAGTGCCGCCATTGCGACCCCGCAGGCGACGTGTATCCAAATCCTGCCGCAGGAGACCACCCCGGCGACCTTCCTGGCATAGTGCCTCGACACAGCGTATTCTGCCACGCCGCCCAGCAGCAGAGCCAGCGCCGCCCCCGTCGCCCCTCCGCCCAGCAACTCGAAGCCATAGATGTCAGGGGGTATCAGGATGAAGAACGATGCGATGGTCACGCTAGCCGTCGCCAACCCGAGCCGCAGGCTGATGTCTGGCCTGTCTACCCCGTAAATCACCGTGACGTAAGCCATGTCGAGGGAGATGACGAGCGCGTAGACGGCCAGGATGCGCATAGCCGGCGCGGCCACAAGATAAGCATCCGAGAAGAATATGTGTATGAGGGCCGGTGCCAGCGCCACCGTGGCAAATATCAGGGGCACCATCAGCAGGGAGATGAGCCGCTCGGTCTTCCAGCAGATATCCTTTATCGCAGCCATATCGTTCTTCGCATGGGTCTCGGAGAGCTTTGGGAAAAGGATGGGCGATATCGAAGTCGAGATGAGGATGAAGACCAGGGTCAGCCTCTGCACCATGAAGAATCCGGCCACCTCCTGGGTGCTGCCAGTGAAGAACGCGATGAGGACCGGCGGAAGGTTCTGGCTCAGTATCGCTACGAGTATAAGCGGCATCAAGGGCGTTGCGTACCTCGTGTAGCTGATGGCTGTGGCCTTGCTCGCAGACCCGACCGGCCGGTCCCTGAAGAGCCATACGGCGATAAGGCACATCAGAAGCCCGGTCACCAGATACGACATCGAGAGAGCCACCGCACCCAGTCCCGCCATCACGGCGAAGATGATGAGCGGCGCCCTCGCCATCGTCCCGACCGTCTCTGGCACCTGCTGCTTCGCGCTCTCCATCCTGCCGCTGAACGTCATCACGGGAATCTGTGCCAGCGCGAATAGGACGAAGTAGCCGAGGATGACGTAGATCGCCTGCTTCTGCTCTGCGATGCTGAACGCCCCGGACGGGTTGAATGCCTCCCACACGAAGATGGCCGCGAGGACGGTGGCCGCCATGACTGCCGTCAGGGTCAGCCTTATGGCGAGGAAGGTCGCGTTGCATGTCCCCTCGTCGTTCCCTTCGGATAGGCGTTTGATGTGCGCCGAACCGTAGCCCATGTCGAAGATGAATGTGAAGGCGCCGACGAAGCTGAGGGCAAACGCCAGCGTCGCGACCGCTTGCTGGTCGCCGCTCTTACCGAGATAGAGGAAACTGAGAAGGGTGAATATCGTGACGACGGTCTTGGCCGCGAGGTTGAACAGCGCCTTCCTAGCAACTTCGCTCATGTTACGGTGGACGTTATGGCGGACGATATATATATTATGTCGTCGCGACCCTGAGAAGGATTTTTATCCCAGTCCACGATGCCTCGGACGTGTCCACCGCTGTGATACTCGGTACCAGGCCCGAGCTGGTGAAGCTGGCATCCGTTATAGATGCTCTCGAACGCCGGAGCGAGCCCACGACGGTCATCCACACCGGCCAGCATTACGACGATTCCCTCTCCGGGAGCTTCCTGCGAGACCTCGGGATGAGAGAGCCCGACTACCGGTTGGGCGTCGGCTCGGGCAGCCAGGCCGGCCAGACCGCCGAGATGATGGTCAAGCTCGAGGAGACGCCGCCGCGCTCGAGCGACGAGCTCGATGCCCTCA
>DAIRED010000149.1:0-5600 GCA_036795795.1 Thermoplasmatota archaeon
AAGGGCGACCTCCGCGGACCCGGGAAACCAGGACGAAATTTTCGCCAAGTACAGGTTCCAGATATCCGAACCGGAAAACGACATCACCGGCATCGCCCTGTCACACGAGGCGCAGTACAGCGCGGCCGTGACCTGCACCATGTACGCCTACAACTACGCGACGAGCCTCTGGACGCAGGTGGGGACCACGCAGAGCTTCGGATCCGGCGCGGAAGCTACGATGGCGCGCAGCATCGCATCGAACTGCGCCGATTACATTTCGGGCGCTGGGAGCCTGAACTGGGGGGTCTACGCGAGCGCCAGGGCGACGTGCAGCTTGGACTTCGTAAGAGCGGATATTTCATATTACGTGCCCTATCCGAAGATTATCCTCGGATACGATAACGACTCGGCACCGTCGGTGATATTCGTTCCCGAGACAACTGGAAGCGCCCCATCTGTTTGGTGCAACATCACGGTCGTGGCTGGTTGGAACCTCGTTTCGGTGCCAATTAGCGGACCTACTACGATGCCAGGCGCGTTACTCGACAAGACCGGCGGCGTGGTCTGGACCCGCGCGATGTGGTACAACCCGCTTACAGCGGCGGACCCGTGGAAGCAGTACAACACCGGCTGGAACGCGGCGCTGAACGACCTTACGTTTGTCGATGTGACGAAAGGCGTGTGGCTCTACGTGACGGCTGTCGGCGATGGCACTATATGCGTCGGTGGAGCTGGTTACTCAACCCCGGTATCGACGGCAATCAACCTGAAGATTGGCTGGAACCTCGTCGGTTATCCGACGCTGAACAGCGCCACGAGCGTGGGAACAGCGTTCGCGGGGACAGGGGCGGACATAGTAGAATCGTACGATGGGGGGCAGACATACCTGACGAGCGTCGTTGCGCCGTCGTACGTGATGAAGCCCGGCGAAGGCTACTGGGTTCATGTTCCTGCAGACGCAACCTGGACGGTTAATTGGTAAAGCCATCTGACCGCCGGGTGATAAACGGTGATGCGTAAATATAGCGTGCCGCCTCGGAATATATTTAAGGGCAGCCACCCATATAAGGTTTCGTGAGCGCAGCTAGGGACCGCCACTTGGGGGACGACTGAATGAAAACGAAGGCTGGGGGTAAGTCAAAATCAGCTGCACTAAATATAAGAATTCGAACTATGCGAAAATCAGACTTACCTTTTATCCATCAAAGTGTGGCTGAGACGAATTGGCAAGACATTCCTCCAACTTTGAAAAAGTTCGCTAAGCGAGACAAATGTGATAAAAGGGTTATTGAAGAATTTACATCATTTGTAAAGACTAGAAAATACAAGTTTAAGGTGTATGTTGCAGAATATAATAACGTGCCAGTTGGATATATTTCGATAGGTGAGCTGAAAAGTCACATTATCGACCAACCTTTTGGAGCATTTTTAGATTTTTGGGTTGAACCAAAATATAGGAAAAAAGGTATTGGAAACCAACTTTTCGATTGTGCAGCAAAAGAGCTACTGGTACGTGGATATAATCATTGGGGTTTAATGGTGGCTGCGTCAAATAAGGCCTCTTTGCATATGTGCAAGAAAAAAGGTTTTTCATTTGATTATTTAGGTATGTCTAGGCAATTATGACTCAAACATAAATAACGTGCCCCCAGTCGTTTAGCATCAGCGGGCGGTCACCTCCGTCGTGACTACCAGGATTTGACGAGAGGCGGCGTGGATGCCTCGGTTTTTTATAGGTTCGATTGCATATCCGAGCCCATGGAATTGGCGAACAGGTGCTGCCGCTTGGGGGACGACCGTCTGGACGCTAAGGCTGTGTACCCGTTTTGAAAGATGTGTTTACAAAGTATAATAAGCAGAAAATCCCCTAAATGGACTAAGGTGCATTAAAATGACGGAACAAACAAATGTAATTTGGACAACGACAACCAAGGATGGTGCCCGGATTAGGTTAACTAAGGACGAGTTGACAATTGACATGGCTCCAGATTGGGTACAGACGATAGACCAACAGGGACGGAAAGTTGCTCAATGGTTTTTAGACGCTTTGTTACCGCACACGGTAAAAATTAAGGATATTCGAAAAGTTGAGAGATGTTCAAGGAAAATAGTAATAGTTTCAAAAAAAGGTCTTTTGAAGCGATGTGGTATTGGCCTGCCAAAATCAGAGTTAGATCAACTGGAAGCCGAATTGAATAAGCTTATTAAATAACTCTGCGATTATTGATAATATGGGGCACACAGCCGTTCAAGCAGCGAAGGTCGGCCATCTACGTTTTCTACGAGAATCATCCTTATCGTTGAGTATTATTCACACTATCGCATATTCACCTTATCCTCCTAAATACGACTTTGTTCATCCCCATAAATCTGAGCGGCGCCACGAATTTGTACACTCCGAGGCATTTCGGCTCCGGGCGCGTCGATAGAAGCACGAAAGTCCCCGACTTATAGCCCTTTCCGCGCAAATAAACCTCGATCTCTTCGGTAGTAATCAATTTCATGCTTTCCGTCCTTCTCGGCGTCCCCGACCTTGCAAAGGCCGTCATTTGTACAATACCGTAGTATATGTCTTAGTCTCCTCCGTTCGCAGGGTACGAGCCGTGGGATTGCCCCGCCCGTCCTTTTAATATTCCCCTCCCTAAGCGATGGAACAAGCATCAGCGCCTTAATGCCTGGCTCCCATTTCATACCAATAACTAATTCAAGAAACTCCCGACGGGAGCATTTTTATTATATATTGTTCTGAGCCAATGCTCTTGTCTCAGTCGCAAAATATGCTTCTTAATGCCTCTTTCTTTTTTTGCTCCTCCCGACGGGAACCGAGCGAATGCTTCCGTCTGGCCCGTTGGCAAGAAATGGAAAACGGCTTCCTTGCCACCGGTCCCGACGGGATATTCACAGACCTAGAACGTAATCGACATCCATCAATTTCTCGCGAACGCCCGAGATGTCCGCGCCTTCCTTCACCATCTTCGTCAGCGCCAGCGCCCCCTTCTTCGTGCCGAGGAGTATCGCGCCGACGAGCCTGCCGTCTTTCAGAACGTACTTCTTGTAGACCTTGCCGTCCGGCGACATGGCGCGTATCTCCTCCGAGCCGGCCGGGGGCTGCGCGGCCGCGCCGACCGACGTGAGGTCCACGCCCATGACCTTGAGCGTGTTGGACGGTGGATTATCCCGGTATGGCGGCGCCTCGATGCCCAGGACGTTCCTAGCAACAAGTTTGGCCTGCTCCAGCGCCGTCGGGACGATGCCCCAGACCTTCCCCTCGAACTCCGCGACGTCCCCTGCGGCGTAGGTGCCGTCGCCGGGCGAGCACTTAAGGCTGGAGTCGACGATGAGGCCCCTTCCCGTCGCTAGGCCAGCCTCTTTAGCGAGCTGCAGGTTCGGGCGCACTCCCGCCGATATCACGACGAGCTGCGCCTCGATGGCCTCGCCGCTCTTCAGCCTCACGACCATCTCGTCGTCCGTGCCGGCGATTTCCGCCACCTCCGCATTCGGGTGGAGGTCGATGCCCCACTCCATCATCATCTTCTGGAGCAAGCCGCCGGCCTCTTTGTCCAGCTGCCGCGGGAGGAGGTATCCCCCGAGCTCGAGGATGTGCACTGTGATGCCGGGCTTGGCGCGCCTCAGGGCGTTTGCTGTCTCCAGCCCCAGCAACCCGCCTCCGATGATGACCGCGGAGGCGACGTGCGGTGTCCTCTCCCGGATTTTCTTTGCGTCGTCGAGTGTGCGCAGCGTCATGACCCACTTCTTTGGCAGTCCCTGGACGGGCGGCGAGAAGCTGCTCGCACCGATTGCCAGCACGAGCCGGTCGTACGGATGCCACGTCCCAGCCGCGAGCACAGCTTTTTTCGCGATGTCTATCCTCTCCACCTTGGTCGAAAGGCGCACGTCCAGGCGGTTGGCGGCGTACCACTCTGGCTTGTTCATGAACAGCTTTTCCTCGGGCACCGCGCCGGCGATGAACTCGATGAGCATCGGCCTGGGGTAGTAATGGTGCGGTTCGTCGGTGAAAATCGTGATGCCCGACTCCGGAGATAGCTCCCTGATGGCCTTGGCCGTCGTGATTCCGGCGACGTTATTGCCGACGATTGTTATCTTCATGGGGCTCCGGACTCCTGGGACACCCGATTGCGCGTCGGGCTATGAACGTTGCCCCTGGAAGGCGGCTCTAATTTTAAATACGCCCAGCAGCGTCCCGGGCCAATCGGGTGGCACCGAATGGCCGACGGCGAGACGGATTGCGGCGAGCAGCTCTCCTTCAAGGGAAACGGCATCATACTCGTGGAGCTGGCATTCATCGCGATGATGGTGATGTTCATCGAGATAATGCTCGTGCCCGCGCTGCCGAAGATTGCGATGCAGTACCCCGAGGACGCCTCCTGGATATCCTGGGTCCTGTCGGCATACATGCTGGTCGGAGCCGTGGCGACGCCGCTGCTCGGGCGCCTGGGCGACATGTACGGCAAGAAGCGCGTTCTGCTGGCGGCGATGGCCGTGTACATCGCGGGGCTGGCCGGGTGTGCGATATCCTGGTCGATACCCTCCCTCATCGGCTTCAGGGCGGTCCAGGGCGTCGGGATGGGCATGTTTCCGCTGGCATACGGCATCGTGCGCGACACGTTTCCAAAGAGGCTCATCCCCGTCGCCATCGGGATAATCAGCGCGATGTTCTCCGTCGGCGTCTCCGTCGGCCTCCTCGGCGGAGGCTACATCGTATCGGCCTTCTCCTGGCGCGACGCGTTCTATCTGGTCGTCCCGCTCTTCGTTGCGATGTTCTTCGTGCTCTGGAAGACGATAAAGGGGGACTGTCCGAACCGCAGCGCGAGGCTCGACGTGGGCGGGGCGGCGATGCTGGGCGGAGGCGTGCTCTTCCTCCTGCTCGCGCTGACGCAGGGCGAGGACTGGGGGTGGGCCAGCGCGGGAATAATCGGCATGCTCGCCCTGTCTGTGGCCCTGTGCATCGGCTTCGTAGTATGGGAAAGGCGCGTCGACGAGCCCATAGTCAGCCTCAAGCTGATGGCCAACAGGGGGATATTCGGCGCCAACATCACCGCGCTGTTCATCGGCCTCTCCATGTTCCTGCTCTTCCAGACGATGCCGTTCTTCCTGATGAGCCCCCGGGACGTGGGCGGGATGGGGCTCACCGACGCCTTGGACGTGGGGATTTACATGTTCCCGAGCGCGATAGGCCAGCTGATTTTCGCGCCCGTTGCTGGGCAGCTGACGAAGAAGATAGGGTCCGACCGCACTCTTGCCATCGGGATGGTCCTGATGCTCGCCGGGTACGGCTCACTCATAATGTACCACTCGGTGGCGATGGAAATCTGGGTTGGCATCTTCATCGCCGGGGTGGGGCTGGGCTTCGGGATGGTCTCCCTAATCAACATCATCGCCCTGAGCTCCCCCAAGGCCGAGTTCGGCATCGCGTCCGGGATGAACACCCTCTTCCGCGTCGTCGGCGGCTCCATCGGCCCCGTGCTGGGCTCCGTCGTGATGGCCCGATACGTCACGAGCTGGCTTCCGCCGGGCGCCCCCGCTGGGATGCCGGGAATCGAGTTCACGACGGAGGCTGGCTACGTGTGGGCGTGGGTCGTCGGCGCGTGCTTCGCGGT
>DAIRED010000150.1:0-5577 GCA_036795795.1 Thermoplasmatota archaeon
AGCCAGGCGACAGGTTCTATGCAGTAAACAAGGAGAAGAACGTCGCGCTCATAATCGCCGGCAAGCTCGGACCCGCCGAGGGGTTCCACATAGTCTGCGCCCACATCGATTCCCCGCGTGTCGACCTCAAGCAGAGGCCCCTCTACGAGGACACCGACGCCTCGGTCGCGCTCCTGAAGACCCACTACTACGGTGGCGTCAAGAAGTACCAGTGGATGAACGTCCCGCTGGCACTCCACGGCTGCGTCATCAAGGCGAACGGCGAGGTCCTCGACATCGTCATAGGCGAGAAGCCGGAGGACCCAGTCTTCGTCATCCCCGACCTGCTGCCTCACCTGGCCAAGCGCCTGCAGGGCGAGAGGAAGCTCTTCGAGGGAGTGAAGGGGGAGGAGATGAACATCGTCGTCGGCGGCATGCCGCTGGCGAGCGGCGAGGAAAAGGAGGCCATCAAGCTCGCGGTCCTGAAGCTCCTCAACGACAGCTTCGGCATCGTCGAGGAAGACCTCATCAGCGCCGAGATAGAGATGGTCCCGTCCCACATGCCCCGCGACGTCGGCCTCGACAGGTCGATGATTGGCGGCTATGGCCACGACGACCGGGTCTGCGCCTACACAGCGCTGACTGCCATCGAGGACGTGAAGGTGCCACTCAGGACCGCCGTCGCGGTCTTCTACGACAAGGAGGAGATCGGCAGCGAGGGCCCGACCGGCGCGCAGTCGGCGTTCCTCGAGCTTTTCCTGGCCGAATACACGCGCGCGGCCGACCCGAAATCCGACTACACGACGTTCAAGCTGGCGCTCGGGAAGTCCCGAGCCCTCTCCGCCGACGTCGACGCGGGGATGGACCCGTCGTTCAAGGAAGTCCACGAGCCACTCAATGCAGCGAGGATGTCCCACGGAATAGTCGTGACCAAGTTCACCGGGAGCGGCGGAAAGGGCGGTTCCAACGACGCGAACGCGGAGTTCGTCGGTTACGTGCGCGGCATATTCAACAAGGCCGGCGTGGCCTGGCAGTCCGCAGAGCTGGGGAAGGTCGACGAGGGCGGCGGCGGAACGGTCGCCAAGTACCTCGCCCACCACAACATGGACGTCATCGACGCCGGCCCGCCGCTGCTTAGCATGCACTCCCCATACGAGCTGGCGAGCAAGGTGGACATCTACCACTCCCACCTCGCGTACAAGGCGTTCCTGGGCGCGAAGGACTGAAAGCGGCCTTCCAGCAAGGGGTCCCCCATCGGCACACCAGCGGTTTTGGTGAGATATGTCCGCTCATAGCAAGAGATTTATAGAAGCGTCACGGTGAGCCACATAATGCGCAGGGATATGCTGGAGCGGGAGGTCAGGGATGTCCTCGCCAGGGCGGATTTCATGGTCTCCGAGCCGCACGGCCTCAGGAGCGTCAGCTTCGATTTCGTCGCCAGGCGCGAGGGGCTCATCGTCGTGGCGAGGTGCGTTCAGAACTTGTGCGCCGTCGACGGCGACTCCGCGCGGGAGATGAAGGTGCTGGCCTCGACGTTGGGCGGCTCGCCGCTCGTCGTGGCGACGCACGGGCCCGCCGGCAAGCTCGAGGACGGGGTCGTCCACTCCAGGTTCGGCGTCCCTCTGATGACCGTGGCGTCCGTCTCTGACATGTTCCTGGAAGGCGTGCCGCCGTACGTCTTCGCTGGACCGGGCGGGCTCTACGTGCGCATCGACCCGAAAGAGCTTGCCAAGGCACGCGATGCGAAGTTCTCCATCGGCGAGCTCGCTGAGGCTGCCGGTGTGTCTCGGCGAGCCATCCAGATGTACGAGGCAGGGATGGGGGCCATGCTCGAGGCGGCGATGCGTCTGGAGAAGTACCTGGGCCGCGAGATAATCCTCCCCGTCGATCCGTTCTCCGCATCCAGAAGCGAGAGCGTGGAGGAGCGCCCGGTGCGCGAAGTGGGCGGGCTGCGTGGAGAGGTTTTCGATTCGCTAGGCAAGCTGGGCTGCCGAGTCCTGCAGACGGTGCACTGCCCGTTCGACGCGCTGACGAAGGAGCGGGAGAACATCTACTTCACCGGCATCGTCGCCGACCCGTCCAAGCTGGGCGAGAAAGGGATGGCGGCGTTCAACGTGGCCAAGATAGCGGGCGGCCAGTCCGTGGTTTTCACCAGAAACCCTCCAACGAAGAAGAACGCTTGCGGCTCGGCGGTTGTCGGGCGCGAGGAACTGGAGCGCGTGCGCGACCCTGCGGAGCTGAAGCGCCTGGTGAGGGAAAGGGGTGGCGCCAGATGAATCCCTCCACCTTGCGCGTGGGGGGCTGCCAGGTCACCTTGCTGCCCGTCATCCGCGGCCTCGTCTCGGAGGGGGACCGGGTCGCCAAGTCATTCCATGAGTTAGCCCCTGACTGCGTGGCCCTTTCCATCTCCCCGGAGGAGCTGAAGGCCCAGAGGGAGCACGATGGCAAGCCGCTGGAATCGATGTGCGGTACGCCAGAGGAGAACGTTTACGAGTCGGGGCTCGCCAAGTTCGGAGATGTCGAGCGCCCCCCCAGGTGCTTCTCCGTCGCCGTGAAGGTCGCCGACGCGGCCGGGATGAGAGTGGTGGGCGTCGATTTGACCGAGGAGGATTTCACCAGGGCTTACGTCTCGCTCGTCTCTGGCTGGGATTTCGTGAGGAAAGCCCTCGGCCGAGGCAGCTTCAACAGGGCCAGGTTCGATTTGACGTCGGCAGATGCCTTCGTCCTGGACTGGGACAGGCGCCTGCGCAAGATTCGAGGCTACGATTTGCTCGAGAAGCGGCGGGAGGCCGAGATCGCCAAGGGTATAATCGAACTCGCGGGCAAGACCGCGCACCTTCTGGTCGTGATCGAGTTGGAAAGGGCTCCGGGGGTCGCTGAGAGGCTCTCGTCCGCAGAATCAAGAAAGGGCGTCTGAACGCAGGCATGCGCTTTCGTCAATAATCGCCCGCTGCCCATGGCGCCGCTGCCGACATGAGTATCCAGTATGCCATCCCCGGTTTCAATGTGTCGGACGCGCCTAGCGTTTTGAGCCGGTAAGTGGCCGCAGCATCGAACCCTTCGATTGCGGTGCACGCCGCCCCGAGCTCGGCCAACACCTGGGCATAGGTCTTCTGAGCCGCGTGAGGGAAGGAGACGAAGTTCCACCCGGCCTGGAGCTGCAGCGTGACGTTCGAGACCAGCCCGACGGCGACGTGGACCGTCGGAGTCGAGACCCGCACCCAGCATCCCGCCATCGGCCAAAGCTCGTCCAGGTCGTTCAGCTGCCATGCGCGGGCGGTGAAGTTCGTGCGCCAGTGGTTCGCCGCGTCCGTCGCGTTCCACGCCATCAATCCGTCCCAAGGGAGGGCCTCGAATGCCTCCTCAAGCCCGGTTCCGCCCGCATCCACCGGTCCGAGCGGGTTCCAGCCTGCCGACGCGGGCGTCGCCGCCTTGATGGCGCGGGTCCAGTGCATCGACGAGTGTCCCACCCGGTCGACCGCCCGCAGTGTGTAATAGTACGTTGTTCCATTGCCGGTCCCGGCGCCGTTGTGTATGAAAATGCCATCGCCCTGGGCGCGAGCCCACCCTGTTTCGGGCGGCGCCAGGCACTCGGCCCACGATGTCGTGGCGAAGACCTCGTACCCGCCGACTTCGCCGCCGACTGGGCTCCACTCGATTGCGACACTCTCTTTGAGATACCCGGGGCTCGCGAGAGCCATCGACGCGTGGAGGATGCGGTAGTAACCGTTCTGCCCGTTGTACCATATTCTCACGGTACCGTTGTCGACGATGGCGCAGGGGTGCGCAGCGACGACGTAGTCGTAATCGCTGCTCGCGCCGACATCTATCGACAATCCCAGCTTCGTCCAGTTGAAGCCGTCCGGCGAGCGCGCCGTGAACACCCGCGTGCGGTAGCCATCGTTTCCCATGTACCAGCACATGTACCCGGTGCCGGCTTGCACGACGGCCGGCCCCTGGATGCTGATGCACTCATCGATGCCCGAGCGCCCTGCCTCCAAGACCACGCCCCTTCGAGTCCAGTTCGACCCATCAATAGAGATGGCCAGCAAAACCCGGTACGTGAGGCCGTCGCTCCCCGCGTAGTACATGCGGTACTCCGCTCCGGTGAACAGGACGTCGGGGTTCAGCGCCTGCTGGTCGTCGGGAGAGCCCGGCGCCCCGTGGTCCATCGCCATTCCACGCCGCGTCCAGTTGACCCCGTCGGTCGAGTCCGCGTGCAGTATCCGGTAGCTCGTCCCGTTGTGCCCGCTGTACCACATCTTGTACTCGGCGCCGACCTTGACGACCGTGCAGTCCGCGACGTGGCGCGAGTCCGGCTCGCCTACCGCGCCGACGTCGAGCACTACCCCGTGCTTGGTCCAGTTGTAACCGTCGGCGGACGTGGCGTAGGCTATACGGTAGGTGGAGCCATCGTAGGCTCCGTACCACATCTTCAGAACCGAACCGTCATGGATGACCGCTGGGTTGATGACGTGGAAATCGTCGTACGAACCGGACGCGCCGATGTTCATGACCAGGCCGCTCTTCGCCGGGCGCACGCGTTCCAGCGCGACCGATGAAATGACTGGGGCCGGCGGGGCGACCGCATCGACCGTCGCGTTCCACCAGAAGATGCCGTTGTTGCCGAGTGTGTCGTTGGCTTCGATTCGGCATGAAAGGATCGTCCCGTCGACCAAGAAGCCTATCGGAACGAACGATATGCCGTAGCCGCCAGCTATGGCGGTGCTTGAATGCGACACTTCCGAGCCGTTGACCTGGAGCACTATCGAGGCTGGAACGACCCCGGAGACGTCCAAGATTTCGATGCCGACGACGGGCGTCTCATTGGAGTGGCCGCCCGGCACGGGAGCCGCGTTTTGATAGATGGGGGGCGCCTCGTCCAAGCCCCTCAGCTCCGCCATCTCGGCCACGCACGCGACTGCGAGCTGCGTGGAGTTTGCGGCGTAGGTCATGTTGAGGTATCCGATTGTGTCGGTGGTCTGGTGGTAGTTGGGGTTGGTTGGATATTTTTCCTCGATGAAGTTCACAGCATCCCACGCGTATGCCCAGAAGGCTGCGTGGTCGCTGTTCGTGGCTGGGTCCAGCTTTGCCGAGCCGTTGATGACCAGCGCAGGGTATTTCACCGAAACGTTGTGCACGGCGTACGCCAAATCCATGGAAGCGGAGTTGGCCCTGACGAGCAAGTCCCTGTCTCCGGGCGCGGGATTGTATCCCACCATGTCCAGGCATATCGCCCCCGCAACCGACTCTCCAGATGCGTTGAGCGCCTTCGCGTACGCCTTGCTTCCGTACAAACCCTGCTCTTCGCCCGAGAACGCGCAGAACACGATGGTCCTGTTGAATCGATAGTTGCTCAAGACTTCTGCTGCGGCGAGAATTGCCGCCGTCCCGGTTCCATCATCGTCCGCGCCTGGAGCCTTGACGTAGGGCTGGTTTGAAATCGAGTCGTAGTGGGCGCCCAGATAGTACGCTGGCGCAGACGCGTTCTCCCCCTCGAGTGTCGCTATGACGTTTCTGTGCTCGATCGTCCCGAATAGGTAATCATGGTATTCCACCTGAAGCCCGCAGCTCTCCAGCGTTTCGTAGATGTACTCC
>DAIRED010000151.1:0-5557 GCA_036795795.1 Thermoplasmatota archaeon
CGAGCCAGCACCGGAGCCCGAGCCAGTTCCCGAACCGGAACCGGTCCAGGAGTCGGCCGCAGAGGCGCCCGAGCCAGTGCAACTGGAACCCGCGAAGCCGACCATAGGCGGCGACGAGTTCGCCTGCCCGTCCTGCGCGGCGCCGGTCAAGCTTGGCGCTGGAAGGTGCGAGTCCTGCTGGGCGGACGTCGCCGGATACCAGCGATGCCAGTCCTGCGGCGCGACCTGCGGACCAGGCGTCCAGGTCTGCCCCGAGTGCTTCGCGAAGCTGCCAATGATAGCTGCCGCGCCGGCCCTCGAAGCCGAGCTGACGGTCCCGGAGCCAGAAGCTGCGGTACCAGCCCCCTCCAAACCCACCCAGAAGTCGGACGGACCGCTGTGCCCCGGATGCGGGAGCGCCGTGCTCAAGGAGGACGTGATGTGCTCCGATTGTGGCATGGTCCTGCTCGATGAAGAGGAGCCTCCGGTCAAGAGGCGCGAGCCAAGGAAGCGCCCGATTCAGCAGCTCGGTAAGCTGGAGAAGCGCGCGTGCATCATCGTCATCGCGCTGCTGCTCAGCTCCGCGCTGATGCCGTTCATTTTCAGCCTGCCGCACATTGACAGGGACCGTATCGTCATCGACGGCTCGTTCGGCGACTGGGACTTGGTCGTAGGCTCGTCCGACGACGCCGCCGACGCTGCCAACCCCAACGTCAACATAGACAGCACCAAGGTCGTGGTCGACACGGCCAACGCGTTCTTCTACGTCGGAGTCTCCGGACAGATGTTCGGCGACGCGACTGGAGATGCGGTGCGGTTCTTCATCGATTCCGACCAGGACGCGGACACCGGGTACTCCATCCGCGGAATCGGCGCAGACTATCAGATTTTAATCTTCGGCCACGGAGGCCTCATGAGCAGCGCCGCCTGCCTGAAGTTCGACGAGACCCGCTCGCACGACGACTTCAACGGCTTCGCGAGCCACTCGCCGGCCGTCCCGAACATGGCCACCGACGGGGTCGAGGTGCGCGTCGAGTCCCCGACGATGAACCTGACGCGGGATTCGCCCGTGACGGTCATATCGTACGTGGGCAACTCCGCAGGCCAGAGCGACTTCTCCGACGTTCCCTGCTCCAGCATCGGGCCACTTCTGGCGGTCCACCAGGAATCTGTCGTTCCAGCGAACGGCATCGTTACCTCGTCCAGCAACACCGTTCTCCTGGTCACGCTCACCGCGAACGGCGGCGAAGTGATGGTCGATTCCATGACCGTAGCCGGCTGCGCTGCCAACAGGACCTTCCCGCTCGTCGTCGCCAACGGCACGTCGCTCCTGGTCGAGTTCGACTGGTCGGCGACCGCAAGCGGCTCGCTCGTGCGCGCTGAGCTGGCCGATGACTCGGTGCAGATTGCCGCAGGCACGTGCGTCGTCACGGGCCAGGGCGCATACGGATACTACCAGGCCGCGCCCGGGCACATCTCGATAGACGGGGCGTTCGCAGACTGGGACGCAATCCCCGGCGGCGCGAACGACCCGACGAACGACGTTGAGTCCAGGACTGGCGCGCAGATGGCGGACCCCGACCTGGACATCGTCGAGCAGAACTCGGTCGTCGACCAGGGCTCCCTCAACATCTTCGTGGGAGTCGACGGCACCATCGCGGAAGGCTCGTGGATACCGGTCGTAGAGGAGCGCTACGTGGCGCCCGCAACCCGGTCCGCAAGTGACGAGACGAAGACCACGCCTGGCACAAAGCAGGCGACCACCCCCGAGATAGTCAGGCCGACCTCCCGGCCAGTCAAGACTGGAGAAGACCTGATACGGGCATACTTCGACACGGACAACAACAGCGCGACCGGATACTCAGTCGGCTCAGTCGGGGCCGAGCGGATGCTCGAGGTCCACGGCAAGCACGGCTCGGTCACTTCGTCCGTGTTCTACACGTTCAACGGCACCGACCGAAACGCGGACAGCTGGGCGGCACGCCCGGTGGAGACTAACGCCGTCGCATCCGGCGGGCGCGTCGAGATGAGCGTCGACGGCGCAGCGTTCCTGGGCAACGGCGTCGTCAACACGGTCGTCGAAATATACGACTGGCGCAACAACGGCGACTCGTCCGACCTCACGATGGGCGACGTGCTGATGACGGCGGCGCAGAAGGGGACGAGGGGCCCCTTCGACGACGGGTGGATAATGGGACACCTGCGCGACGACGAGGGAAACCACGTTGCTGAGAGCACGGTCGTCGGATACATCCCGGCGGACGCGAACTACCCGACCGGAAAGCGCATGACATTCATATCCACCAATCCCCCGAACGACGCGACTCGCAACTTCGAGGTTTGGATCGGACCAAGCAACACGGTCATTGATGGCTATCCCATCAAGATATTCGCTTCCAATGGAACCCGATACGGGCACAATGCGACAACCCAACCGTCGGGTGCGGTCTCGGGCTGGTCCAACGTTTGCCTGATGAGCTCGCTGCCATCGTATTACCCGGTCGACGCGGCGGGGCAGTCGATATCGTCGCCATCGCAGGGCATCAGGCTCGCGTGGCAGCACGCGACCGACGCCACCAGTTACGTCATCCACCGGAGCATATCCGAGACGAACTACGGCAATCTCGGCGCCGGAAGGGACTACCCCGACGCAGCTTACGATTCTGCGTTGGGTTCGGCGACTGAGTACATCGATTATGGTGCCGTGGAGAACCAGCAGTACTATTACCTAATCGAAGCCGTCTCAGGTGCGAACTCTAATTTCTCCGTCGAGATACCTGTGACTGCAGACTTCACCGCACCGACCATCATCCATACGCCGCTCTCCGAGAACTACACTGGCATCGTCCACGTGTCCGCAAACGTCAACGACACGGTGAACGTCCAGTGGGTGAGGGCGCACTTCCGCAAGTCCGGTGCAGGCGTTTACTCCTACCAGGAGATGTCCATCGTCTCGGGCGACGCGCAGAATGGCACTTGGGCGGGATACATCAACGCTCCGAGCTCCGGATTGTACGATTACTACATCGAGGCTTACGACGGCGCGCAATACTCCACATTCGGTTCAGCGGGTGTACCGATGCATTTCACGGCCTTCGAGCCGAGCGACCCGTACCCGATATGGGGATACGTCTATCTGTACGACGGGTCGAACATGATGTACACGCCGATGCCTCTGCAAAACGCCGACGTGAGGGTCACTTGGTGGGACACTGGCTTCAGTGGCACGGGTGGGTGGAATTTCACCGACGCGGTGACCGACAACTTGGGGCAGTACACCGTGGACCTGATGAACTACACCAACGGCGGCATCGTCTTCTGCAACTCCACGGGCAATGCGACCTACACGAACAACGGATACAACTGGACCACCGTCAACTTGGGCTCGCCATTGGCCCCCATCCCGGGCAGGATGCAGGACATCATCTGCGGCGTTCCGTACGACCTGAAGATATGGTGGCCTTACCCGAACGTCAACCAGACGGCGGGAGTGCCTTTCGGGGTGACCTTCAGGATTGTGGACATAGACAACGCGACGGCTCCCGGCTACTTCTCAACCAACCTTGACTGGTACACGTCGTGGACCAGCAGCGACCCGCTCATGCCCTCGCCATACCAGGTCCACTGGTGGAACGGCACGGCCGAGGCGACGCCCGGCATCAGGACGGACTTGATTACGTTGTCCACCGGCGGCTGGCAGTGGCTGAACATATCGGAAATTGACGGGAACGGCTTGAACCCCTACCTGACCACGTGGGGCTCGTGGACGCACTACAACGGCTCCAACGGCTTCCTAAAGGACTGGGACAACATAACCGTGAACGTCAGCACGAACGGCACCCCGGTCATGGATATCGTCAAGATGGCCCCGGCGACCGCGAACGCCGGCGCGACCATCATGTACACGATTCAGTATTGGAACAACGGGACGGCGGCGGCGACGAACGTTTGGGTGAACGACACGCTCCCGGCCGGCGTCGCGTACCTCAATTCACCGATACCGTTCGATTACAACCTTGGCCAGATATACGGTTGGCATTTCGCCAGCGTCGCACCCGGCGGTCCGTACTACGTCTACATCAACGCCACAATATCCGCGGCGACGCCCGTGGGTACCTTGCTAATTAATATCGTGACCCTGGATTTGGATATTTACGCGAACGTCACCGCCACGGCAGCCACGCTCGTAGTCGGCCCCGAGATGGGCGTCTGGAAGAGCGGTCCGGCGACGACGAACGCTGGCCAGCTCATCACCTACACGATAACGTACAGGAACAACGCGACCGGGAACGCAGCGGACTTCGGCCTGTGGGCGTACAACGTTATGATAACGGAAACGTACCCGGCCGGAGTGGCATTCGTGAGCTCAGTCCCTGATGTCACGATACCGCCCAACATCCCGAACAACGTGTGGGTCATCGGAAGCGTGGCGCCTGGTGGCCAGAACTCGATACAGGTCACCGTACGCGTCGACGCCGGTGCGAACATAGGCGACATCCTGATAAACAGGGTCGACCTGGATTACGCGAACCTGGTGAACCCTCTTCCGCCCGAGACTGGCTGGTGGAACACGACCATCGTCGGCTCGATGCTGACGATTGACAAGACCGGCCCGTTGACCGCGAACAGCGACGAGACCTTCACGTACACGATAACCGCGCAGAACAACGGGAACGAGGAAGCGCGCAACGTCTGGGTCAACGACACGCTGCCCCCCGGAGTCTCCTACGACTCGGCTTTCCCGGCTCCCACGAGCTGGACAATCCCAACGTACCGCTGGTTCCTCGGCACGCTCGTGCCGACGGAAACGCGCACGTTACTCGTCAACGTCACGGTCAACACGGGATTCACGGGAGTGCTGACGAATGTAGTCAGTGCGGACTACACCGACGACAACAATCTCGCACAGCCAACCGAGTGGACCTGGTGGAACACGACGGTCGCCGACCCGCTCGTCGTGGTCGACAAGACCGGCCCGGCGTACGCCAACCACGGCGAGACGATTTCGTACACGATTACCGTGACGAACATCGGCGGGTCCAGCGCGCTCGGCGTGTGGATAAACGAGAGCTACCCGGTAGGCGTGTCATTCGTCAGCTGCTTCCCGGCGGCGACGGTGCCAAACTATGCTTGGTACGTTGCAGTCATGCTCCCTGGAGCTTCGATTACGATAACCATCAATGTAACGATACTCGCGAGCGCCACTTCGCCGCTGGTCAACAACGTCGGCGTGACCTACATGGACTCAGCCGCCTACTTCGGCGGCACAGGAGTGAAAAAGACCGCGAGCGACTCGTGGATGACAATCATCCGCGACCCGTTTATGTTTATCGAGAAGATTGCTCCTCCGACCGCGAACGCGGACCAGGACATCACCTACACGCTTAACTACCGGAACGACGGAGACGACACCGCCAGGAACCTCGTCATCACCGAGGTATACCCCCCTGGAACAACCTTTGTCTCCGCCGTTCCGGCGCCGAGCAACCCCGGCGCTGGGGACAACGTGTGGAACCTACCTGACCTGGCGCCGGGCGCATCCGGATCGATTGTCATCACCCTGCACATCAACGCGGGC
>DAIRED010000152.1:0-5424 GCA_036795795.1 Thermoplasmatota archaeon
TGGGGCATCGATGGACCCCTGGGACTTCGCCCAACCCCGATTTCGCAAGTACTACCAGACGGTCAGGGTCGAACCCCCGTCCGAGCTGCTGCAGCGCGAGTTCGCCTTCATGCTGACCGGGAAGAAAGGCATGTGGCGCCACATCGGATTCCGCGACGAGACGTCGATGCGCGGGTTCTTGGCCGATAAGGTGCCGGCGCACTCCTACTATTCGACGGCCTACTACACGGACCCCGCCGGCCCGACGATGGACAGGAAGGGCTGGCTCGGCGCTGACCTAATATTCGACTTGGACGCGGACCACATCCAGGGCGCGGACAAGATGACCTTCCCGGAGATGCTGGAGGAGGTCAAGCGCGAGTTCGTCAAGCTCCTGGACAGCTTCATCCTCGGCGACTTCGGATTCGACGCCGACAAGGTCGAGGTCGTCTTCTCGGGCGGCCGTGGGTACCACGCACACGTGACGGACGAGCGCGTGCGCAAGCTGGGCAGCCACGAGCGGCGCGAGATAGTGGATTACATCTCGGGGACGGGGCTGGACTTCGACTGGGCGATGCCGAAGGAGGCGTTCCAGACAAAGAAGTTTCGCGGCCACGTCACGGTCAAGTACCGCAGGCAGCTGCCGGCGCGGAACGCGGGCGGCTGGCGGGGGAAGCTCATGACAGGGATGGAGGCTCTGGGGCGCGATGTGGGGGCGATGGAGCGGGCCGACGCGCTGAAGTACCTGGCCAGCGTCCAGGGCATAGGGGCCAAGACCGCCGAGGGCCTGTACGCGGAGCTGTTCGAGGGCAAGCCAGGCTCGCGCGGAATCGACCGGATGATGGTCGAGAACCGCATCGAGATATTTTCGGACGAGCGCCTCCTGAACGCATTCATCAAGCTCGTCCAGCAGAAGGCCAAGGTGGAGCTGGAAGGCGAGGCCGACGAGCCCGTGACGAGCGACATCAAGCGCCTCATCCGCCTCCCTGGCTCCCTGCACGCCAAGACGGGTTTCGCCTCGCTTCCCATGAGGATAGACGAGCTGAAGTCCTTCAATCCATTCGAGGACGCCGTGCCCCGAACCCTCACGGATTCGCCGGTCAAGCTCAGGGGCCTGAAGGAGGCCAGCTTCCGCCTGTGTGGGGAGGATTACACGTTCGCGCCGGGCAAGGAGTTCGAGGCCCCCGAGCGCGCGGCGCTCTTTCTCGTGTGCTCGAAGAACTGCGAGCCAGTCGCTTGACGTCCACGATGGAGATTCGGTCGAGACGTGCGCTCCGTCGAAATGGGTCATTTTGATATATCCGTGAGCCGATTGGGTGGCGTGCTCCTCACCCTCGCCCTTATGGCGCTCGTCACATTCGCAATCGCCGCCGCCTATTCGAACCTCGGCCTCGGGGGCGGCCTGATGTACGTGCCGGCACTCATCATCATCGCTGGCATGGGCAAGGACTCCGCCGTCGCGGCCTCGCTGGTCCTCGTCCTCGCTGGGGCGCTCGCCGCGCTGTACCAGCACCGGAAGGCCGGGAACGTCGATTTCAGGCTCGTCGGCTATCTCTCAGCGGGCTCCTGCGCCGGCGCGGTCGCGGGGACGATTTTCAACCTGAGCATCGGCGAGTCGACGTTCAGGTGGCTCTTCCTGGCGGTCGTGGTGGGACTCTGTGCCTGGATGGCAGTGGACCTGTATCTCGGCATCCGGCCAGATTGCGACGATGATTCAAGGATGTGCACCCAGTACATCGGCGCGGCCGTCGTGGTGTCGGTCTTCGCTGGATTCCTCTCCGGCGCGTTCGGCATCGGCGGCGGCGCGATAATGGTTCCGACCCTGATTTACCTCCTGTGCAGGCACGTCAAGCTCGCGGTCGGAACGTCCGCGGCCACAATCGTCCCGACGTCGGCGGTGGGAGTCGCCATGTACTTCCTCGGCGGCTCCGGGCAGCTCGAATCGAGCGTGTGGCTGACGGTCGCCGTTCTCGCGCCTATCGCGTTCGCGGGCGCGTTCATCGGAACCCGCGCCGGTATCGCGAGGCTGACCGGGAAGCAAATCAAGGTGGCGTTCCTGGCGCTGACCGTTCTGGTTGCTGTAGTGATGGTGGCGGAGCTATTATTATAACAGCAATCCGTGCCCATCCACCAACCCACGCCCTCCCACCCAGCATAAGCTGAATTGCAGTAGGGCATGTTTAAACAAATAATGGCCGAGCGAGCAGGCGAGGGCGAGTCTTTTGGGATACCATACCACTTTTCTCCGAGCCCGAGCCAGCGCAGCGAGGCGAGAAAAGGGGGTGCGGGGAACCGGATTCGAACCGGTGAACCACTAAGGACTAGACCCTGAATCTAGCGCCGTTGACCGGGCTTAGCTATCCCCGCGCGGTGTTGGCGCTAATGCGGGAGGGATAATAAAGGTTTCCGAAATGTCCCAGGGGGCGCCATAGTGGTTCGCGCTGAATGCCGCACATCCCGGTCGAGCGAGCAGGCGAACAATTGACGCCCGCCCGCCACCCTGTTGTTACTTGACGGTCGAACTGAGCAGGCACTGGACCAGCAATGCAATTGGTAATGATCCGTGTCTCGGTGGCCTCGCCACCATCGATGAGCCCGAGCTTTCTTTGTCGAGGCCGAGCCGCGAGGTGAGACACAAAGAAAGCGTTTGATGGTAGAGGTTTCCGAAATTCGACGGCGTGCGCTGAATGAGTGAATATGAAAAAATAGAAAAAGAAGGGATTGGGATTTAGTGCTTCTTCATTATCTTCATCCAGCCGCCGCTCTCGAAGACCTGGAGTCTCCTCTTTGAGAGCGTCGTCTTGAACTCGTCCCAGTCGATTATCTCGAGGCGCGAGTTCCTGCCCTTCGTGAACTGGATACCATCCGTGCCCTTTACGCGGCCTGGCTTCAGTCCCTTCTTCCTCGCAATGTCTACCGCCTTGTCCACGCTTATGGGTTCCATTACCATCCTTTATTCCTCCACTAAGCACCTGCGCCGCGCCAGCGCGCGGCATTTCCGATGCCAGTCCTATATGGCTATGTTCCCTATATAAAATTACCGATTGCCTGGGTTTCCTAATCGTTTAGCCGCCGGGGATTGATACGATTTTGTCAAAATATGTTTTTATACCCGACGTTAGCAAATGTTTTATACACGACCCGGGATTATTCCAGTATGCCCGGGAAGCTATTCGGTTCATCAGGCATCAGGGGTGTTTTCGGCACTGGCATCACCTCCGAGATGGGCGTCCGCATCGGTCTGGCAGTCGGCGCAGGTCGCAAGCGCGCGGTCCTGGGTTGGGACGTCCGCACGACCTCGCCGCTTCTGGCCTCGTCAGTCGCCTCGGGCCTCATGTCTGCCGGATGCGACGCGGGGTTTGCCGGGATGGTCCCGACCCCGACGCTGGCGAGGGCCGGCGTTGCGTACGATGCGGGCATCATGATAACTGCCTCGCACAACCCCCCTGAGTTCAACGGCTTCAAGCTGTGGAGCCCGGACGGGATGGCCTTCGACCAGTCGGAATCGGACGAAATCGAGAAGAAGATTCTCGGCGGTGCGGGCAAGATGGCGGACTGGAAGTCCATTGGCGAGTCCCACGAAATCGCTGACGCGATACCGAGGCACATAGAGTCGATAGCCAAAGGCGTCGGCTCCGTGAAAGCCCGCGTGGTCGTGGATTGCGGCAACGGGGCCGCATCGGTCGTGAGCCCGTACCTTTTCAGGGAGCTGGGCTGCGACGTTCTCGCAATCAACGCCGACCCAGACGGGGCGTTCCCCGGGCGCGGCTCGGAACCACTGGAAGAGCGCCTGGGCGTCCTGAGGAAGGCCGTGGTCTCATCGGGGGCGCGCGTCGGCCTGGCGCACGACGGCGACGCGGACCGCGTCGTCGCGGTCGACGAGAAGGGCGGCTTCCTCGACGGGGACGCGCTGCTGCCGATCATCGCCAGGCGTGAGGCCAGGAAGTCCATCGTCGTTCCAGTCGATGCCTCGATGGCGATAGACGAGTTCATGGAAGGCGTGAAAGTGCACCGGTGCCGCGTCGGCGACGTCTACGTCGCCGAGGCGATAAAGAAGCACAGGGCCGACTTCGGCGGCGAGCCCTCTGGAACGTTCATCTTCCCGCGCGAGACATACTGCCCCGACGGCATCTACGCCGCGGCCAGGATAGCGGCCCTCGCCGAAGAAGAGAAGCTCTCGGAGCTCGCCGCGTCCATTCCAAGATATCCGATGATGAAGGACCGGATACCCTACGACCCGTCGAAGAGGTCGGCGGTCGAGGGGAAGGTACTCAAGGCGCTGGAGAAGCTTAAGCCGGACGAAATTCAGAAGCTGGATGGGGCGCGCGCCGTCTTCGAAGACGGTTGGATTCTCGTCAGGCCGTCGGGCACGGAGCCCAAGGTCAAGATTGTCGTGGAGGCCAGGAGCGCCGCCTCGGCAAAGGAGCTGTTCAAGTCAGCCAGCGCGGCAGTGAAGGGGGCCTTGAAGTGAAGGGGTACATACTCGCTGCCGGCGACGGGACACGGATGAGGCCGCTGACCGCCAACACATCCAAATCGCTCCTTCCCGTGGCCGGAAAGCCGTTCATCGAGCACTCGATAGGGGCCTTGAGCGAGAACGGCATCAAGGACATCGTCATACTCATCGGCTGGAGCGGTCGGGAGATTAAGGAGCATCTGGGCGACGGCTCGCGGTTCGGCGCGCGCATCCGCTACGTCGAGCAGGAGAAACGGCTCGGGACGGCGCACGCCGTCGGGATGGCCCGGGACTTGATGACAGACGATTTCGTCGCCCTCAACGGCGATATCCTGGTGTCGGCCAAGACCGTCGGGGGGCTGGTGGACGCCGCGGCGAAGTCCGGCAAGTCTGCCATGACCCTCACCAGGGTGGAGAACCCTTCCAGGTTCGGGGTGGTCGAGGTGGAAAACGGCCTCGTGCGGAGAATTCACGAGAAGCCCAAGGTGCCGCCGAGCAACCTCGTCAACGCTGGCGCGTACTTTTTCAAGCCGGAGATATTCGAGGCGATTGCGGCGACTGGATTGTCTCCCAGGGGCGAGTACGAGCTCACCGATTCCATCGAGGCGGTTGTCAAGGGAGCTGGCGTAGCGGCCTTCGTCTCCGAGGAGGAATGGATAGACGTCGGCAGGCCGTGGGACCTCCTCCGTGCCAACCACATTCTGATGAAGGGCTTGAAGGCGGTCATCGAGGGGGAGGTGGAGGCGCGCGCGACCCTCAAGGGCGCGGTCTCCGTCGGCAAGGGCTCCGTCGTCCGGAACGGCGCGTACATAGTCGGGCCAGTCATCATCGGCGAGGGCTGCGACATCGGCCCGAACTGCTACATCCGCCCGAGCACGTACGTCGGGGACGGGGGGAAGGTCGGCAACGGGTGCGAGGTCAAGAACACGATAATCATGGCGGGAAGCCACGTCCCGCACCTCAACTACGTCGGGGACAGCGTCATCGGC
>DAIRED010000153.1:0-5412 GCA_036795795.1 Thermoplasmatota archaeon
GAAACGGGCTGGACATCGCGCGGGCAATCTCGATGGGCGCATCGTGCGCCGGAATCGCGCGCCCGCTGCTGAAACCGGCGAGGGAGAGCAGCGACGCGGTCAAGCGCGAGCTCGAGGCGATAATCGCCGAGCTCAGGGGGGCGATGTTCCTCACGTCGTCGCCGAACGTGGAGACGCTGGCATCCGGCAAGAACATAATCACCGGGAGGACCAAGGAATGGCTCGACCAGGCGTAGAATACTCGACGGTCGACGGGGCGGTCCAGACCAGCTCGTTCATGGGCTACGTGAAGGCCAACCGCGAGGCCATCAGGAAAAGGGTATTCGAATTCCTCCCCGCCGCCCAGAAGGAGAAGGGGCTCGTCAGCGAGTACGTCGGGATGGTCCGCGACTACCCCATGAGAGGGGGCAAGTACGTTCGGCCCGGGCTGGTCCTGCTCTCGTGCGAGGCAAGCGGCGGCAGGCCGACCGAGGCCATGACGACCGCCGCCGCGATGGAGATATCCGAGGACTGGATACTGATGCACGACGACTTCCAGGACCACTCGCTGGAGCGGCGCGGTAAGCCGTCGGCGCCCGTCCTCTACGGGGACGAATTGACAGTGAACGCGGGAGACCACCTCCACATCGTCATGTGGGAGGCGCTGCTGGACAACTGCAGCGACCTCGGGAAGGACCGGGGGCTGTTCGTGGCAAGGGAGATGACCTCGATACTCAAGACCACGTGCGAGGGGCAGTACCTGGACATAGGCTGGTGCCAGCGCGGCTCGTTCGTCGCCGAGCGCCAGTACTACGAGATGATAGACCGAAAGACCGGAGGATACACCATCACCGGACCCCTGCGCCTCGGGGCGCTGGTCGCGGGAAATAAAAAGGCGCTCGCGACCCTGGGGGCGTTCGGCAAGCCGCTAGGGCGCGCATTCCAGATTCACGACGACTGGCTCAACGTCTTCTCGTCCAAGACCGGGAAGGAGCTGGGGGGCGACGTCCTCGAAGGGAAGCGCACGTTGATGCTCATCCACCTTCTGGAAGACCTCGAGAAGCGCGGGAATTCCAAGAAGGCGGCTGAGATACGCGCATTGTTCTCCAAGACCCGCTCCGAGCGCACCTGGGACGACGTGCGCGAGGTCATCGCGCTCTACGACGAGCACGGCTGCCGCGAGTGGGCCAGGGGAAAGGCGCTCGCGTACGCCGCGCAGGCGAAGAAGGCGCTGGCCAAGGTGCCCTACAAGTCGAAGGAGCACAAAACGATGCTCTCAGACGCGGTGGATTTCATAGTGAACAGGGAGCTTTAAGTTGAGAGGAATTCATTCAAGTTTCTCGCATTCTTGACGGAATTTTTCTTCTTCCCAAACTTCCATAGTATCATTCGCCATCATTTCGTTTCGTACTTGCTGGCTCACACCACCAATCGGAGCAATAATTATCATGTAATCGACCCGAGAACCATCAATTGATTGCCGCTTTATCCAACGAAATAGCTCGCTATAACTCCGAAAATCAGCAATACCCATTGGCGCTTTCCTAAACTTACATTCTATAAGCGTTGCAGACGATCCTCGTGCAGCAATAATATCACATTCGCCATATTGGGTCTGCCAATCCCTCCGAATTATTCTGTAGTGTTTTGCCTTGAACACAGCTGCAACTTTTTCTTCTGCTGCTTTTCCAGCGGCTCCAGGTCGTCCTGTTTTTTCTTCTTCTTCCGCAGCTTGCTCCATCGAGCTTTTCATCTCCCCCCAACTTGGCATCAAACTCTTTACTACGTCGACAAACTTACCAAACCCATATGAGTTCTGTTGATGAGGAACCGCTTGAGCTGGCTGCTGTGCCTGTAGCGGTGGAGGGGGCGCGGGTTGCGGATTGCTAGGTATGTAATATTTCTTACAATTATAACAGTACCATTGCGAATATTGTGGCATATACGTAGCAGCATTCCCACACAATGGACACACCTGAGGTGGAGGAGATTGTGGAGGAGCTGGAGCCTGCATAGGTTGTTGGGCATACCCAGACGAAGCTGGAGCGCTCGCTGGTGGATATTGATTGGAAATAGGTTGCATTTGAGGTTGTAAAGGTGCTTGTGCTTCTACTTCAACAACGGGTTCCGTCCTAATGCTCTTCTTTGTTACTGGCGCCACCTCAATCCCATTTTCGGTTAGCTCTTCATGTTTTTGGTGAATATGTAGAGGCGTACCGCATTCTGGGCAGAACTTTTTACCCTCATCTTCAGCGCCACAACCAGGACAAAATGAATGGCGTTTAATTTTAACTATATCCGAGCCACATTTCGTACAAAACTTGTGATGCGATTTGTGCACGTCTTCAGACAAATGGCTATCCGGATATTCATCCATATTGCATTCCCGCGAAATATGATGGTTACTGAGGATATAAGGTTTTTGTCGCATTGAATCCAGATGTGGGGAATAATTACTTATTTACTGGACAATAACGATTTAAATACATCTGCAACGTTACGGTAATGGGGAAAACCATGCCAAACACGATACATACCGCTCTGGCATTGCTGGCTAGTATATCAACAGCCAGTGCGGACAGACAAATATTCAACATGGATTCCGGGTTATTCTGGCTCGCCATCGTAATGGCAATTATTGTTATAATAATCGTACTAGCTGCAATTGTCGTTACTATGATGAGATTGTCAAGTGCCGATAAAATCAAACCAATGTGCCCATCCTGTGGCACTCCAGTTAGTGGAATGGAATATTGCCCGAATTGCAATTTGAAGATTCGGTGAATGACATTCGATAATTCGTACTATCACTCAGCTCCCTTCTCTGTTAATCGGAACTCAGCGCACGTTCCCTCGGGCAGCGACCTGTGTTTCATCACGACCGCCCTGCGCGCGCCAGTGCCGGTCTTCTCCAGCCTGATGACGGTCTTGGCGTTGTGGAGAAGCGCGTGGCCGCCGAGCGGCTTGAACTCGTCGTTCGTGACGTCGGTGTAGACCTGGCTCGTCACGAGGATGGGGATGTTGGACTTGCGCGCGACCTTCAGGAGGCTCGTCACCTGCTTCACCAGCGACGGGCGGTCGGCGTCCTTGTGCATCTCGATGCGGTAGTGCATCGTGATGGAGTCCAGCACGACGAGGGCGATGTCCTGGTTGTTCATCGCCACGCGCGCGGCGTTCTCGACCATCTCCTCCTGCTCGGCGAAGTCGTAGGGTTCGAAGATGAGCAGCCTCTTGACCATCTCCTCGCCGCCCGGACCGGCTATCTGCGACACGCGCTCCATGGATAGGCCCTCGGTGTCGACGTAGACGGCCTTCTTGCCGGAGCGCGCGACGGCCAGCGCGATCTGGATGCAGATGTTGGTCTTGCCCGTCCCACCCTCGCCGTAGAGCATCGTGATGGTGCCTTTCTCGAGGCCCCCCTTCAGAAGTTCGTCCAGCGGCATGCAGGTGGTCGCAACGCGCACAAATCCACATCGCCGGGGGACCTAAAACACTTTTGGGTGGATTGCTTGAGAAAGTTAATATAGCGTCGTGCCGTTTTCCTTCGCGTCAGGGGGCGACGAAACGGGCGAGAGAAGGGAGACAGAGCTGGCGTTACTTTACGAGCGGCTTATTTCCGCTTATCTAGACGCTGTCACGAAATCCCATCCCGTCGCGATGTACGCGAACAAGCTGCGCCTCCTCACCAAGACCCGCCCGGGGGCGGCCATACTTACGATATCGAATGAGGGTGAGGCATCCATCGAGGCGTCCGGCGCCCGACCGGAGGATACCGTGGCGGACCTCTCGGCGGCGTTCGACGCTCTCGTCGACGTGACGGCCTTCGCCAGGGGCCAGAAGGAGGCTTACGAGGAGGCGGCTGCGGTCGCCCGCGCGGTCCTGAAGCAGTTCTCGGGCTCCAAGTACGCTGCGGCTGCCAGCAGGTCGATACTCAAGGGGTTCCTCGCCGACAGCATCAGGCTCGGCCTGAGGGGCGAGGAGATGGCGCTGCCGGATGGGGTCGCGAAGAATTCCACCGTCCTGCTGGAGTCCCCACCTGGCAACGCGAGGGAGCGGCTGATTCTCTCCATGCTGAAGGCAGAGCTGGATTGCGGCGGGGCGGCCGTGATGGTCCTCGGAACGAGGTCTCCGGCGGAGGCGAGGAAGGCCCTCGCCGACGTAGGGGTGAAGGCCGGGGCGCACGAGTCGAAGGGAACGCTGCGATTCATCGACTGGTTCTCGTACCGCGAGCGGGCCGTAAACGGGGTAGAACTGGACAAGGCAGGCGTGTTCCTGGCGTCCGGGGACCTCACGAACCTCGCGCTCGCGATGGAGCGGGCCCTGGGCCAGATAAGCTTCGCACCCTGCATCAAGATAATCGCCGACGTCGTCTCGCCGGCCATCAACGCCCACGGTGCGGCCAAGACGCACGATTTCGTCCAGAGCGTCTCGGGCAAGCTCAAGACGCGCGGGGCGGTCGTCGTCTGGGTGCTGGACCCGAAGGGGCTCGACCCGAGAACGATATCGTCGCTCCACAACCTCGCCGATTCTGTGTTGTCGGTCGGACAGAGGGCGCAGGGAAGCACCATCGAAGTCGTCTCGATGAGGGGCGGGCGATTCAACAGGGGCAGGTTCCAGCTGGTCCACACTAAGGGCGGCGTGATGCTCGCCAGCGAAGGCGTCGACGAGGGCGGGGCGATGAGCGCCCTGCAGTCGCTGCCGGGCGTGGACGAGGGCGCCGCGAGGGCACTCTTCGAGGCGGGATACCACTCGGTCGAGAAGCTGGAGAAGGAGGACCACGGGGTCCTGGCCCGCATCATAGGGGACGAGGCGGCGACCGGCCTTCACGATTACATGCATTCCATCGAGTATGCCAGGAGGATGCTGGTCGAGCGCAGCCGCAAGTGGGTCGATAAGGCCAAGCAGGCATCGGCCGAGGGGAACGCCGGCGCGGCCGTCGAGAACCTGAGGCGGGCGCTGGAGATAACCGAGGAGAACGCCGAGGCCTGGTACGACCTCGGGCACCTCCAGTACGACCAGGGGAAGAAAGACGAGGCCCGCGACTGCTTCCTGAGGGCGGCGAGGCTGGACAAGGTCTACGAAGGCGAGTGGTACGGCGAGGACAAGACCGAGATGGAGTCGCTCTTCGCCTGCTCGACCTGCGGCGAGGTCATCGAATCCGAGGTCACCAGGTGCCCCGGATGCGGGATGGTCCTGACCCTCGACGAGCGCAAGAGGCTGGCCGACAGCTTAGCTGCGAAGCGGTGAGGGCGCGCGTCCGAGGGGAAATTATATTGCCCCCGTTCGTTTTTCCTGTCTAGGGATTGTTTCACATGGGCGAAGGTTCCGGCTACGGCAAGGTCATACTGTTCGGGGAGCATTTCGTCGTTCACGGAGTGCCGTCGATAGCGTCTGCGATTGACTCGAAGACAGTCGCGAAGGTCGAGCGCGTCA
>DAIRED010000154.1:0-5334 GCA_036795795.1 Thermoplasmatota archaeon
CCTGGAGCGCCGCGTCGAAGCGCTGGAGAGCGCCCTGGTGGTCCCCCAGATTCATCGCTAGCACCGCGCGGTTGTTCATCGCGGAGACGTTCTTTGGGTTGAGCTGGAGGGCGCGGTCCAGGTTTCGCGCTGCGAAGTCTGCGCGGCCCATCCCCATCAGCCCGAAGCCGATTGCGTCGTGCAGCTCGGAGAACTGGATGCCCATCGTCGAGATTATCGACGCGTTCTTCTCGAGGAGCTCCGAGGCTTCGAGGTAAGTGTCGGCCGAGTGGCTCGCCCGCGCCTTCTCCACGAGCTTGCCAGCTTTGCCGTGAATCCTAAGCTCCTTGTTCGTCAGCGACTCCAGAAACGACATTCCTAATCACCCTGCGCGGGCAGACCGTGCATCCCGCGTGGTAGATGTCATTTTACGGATATATGAGCTTCGGTCGCACGTTGTCTGACAAGCCGTCATACGCAATAAATGACGAGAATCTACTCATTTTTTATGTGAAAAATATGTACTGGCCATGACGATTCGAAACCTTTATATAGGGGTCTGCGCATATAGTCACTCATCCGACAAATGTCCGACAAATAACGGGCTTTTGTCAGAAAGGGATGCAACATGAGACCCGACATCAGGACCCGGAAACTCCGAGGTGTGAGCGCAGATGACGAAAGCTGGCTTAGGGAACACTCTGTCAAGGACCTACGTAACCTCGTGTTCGAGATGTACACTCTCGGCGAGGACGTGTCAGACATGGTTCCGCTGGTCAACTACATGGAAGAGCTCGAGACGAGGCTCATCACCGAGCAGAGGCTGGTGTCGGGCGAGGAGATGGACGTCGACGTGCTGGACATGATCCAGACCGGAGAGCACGCCTTCGCCTGATCTCGCGCGAAAAGGCGCGGGTGACACGGCTCCACCACCGAGGTGACAAAAAGGTGGAGACGTCCGCCAGCGCCCGATAGAAAAAAGGCAGGAGGGCGAACGTCGGAAATGGCGTTCGCAGAGGCCCCCCGGAGCGCCATCGGCGGTCCCGGCCCTCGCCCGCGAGACTGTGGGCGAGGCGGCGCCTGCCATCAGGCATCCCAGATGCTTGGCCCGCGCGTGGATGGGACGCGCGGGCCGACGGCCCCGGGCGGGGCCGGCTCACGGGATCACGATGAACAAATCCTTTCCAATCTTTATTGCCCGGATGACAGCTCAGGATTACCCCCTCCAGGGCGGCGCCTCCCCCAGGCGCCGCCCAATCAGCATCATGATTCTCGCCCCCACATGGCGAATATTAATAACCCTCCGCGCGATACCTCGCACCGGGGTTTGTGAAGATGGAGTTCAATCAGCAACAGGTGCCTGGTTCGAAGGCGGGTTCGTTCCCGCGCCATGAGATCAAGGTCGGCGAGAGCGTACTTTACGAGGGTAAGCCTTCGTTCGTAGCGTTCGCGCTCTTCCCGATGCTGTGGTTCATGTTCCTTCTGGCGCTGATTATCGTTATAGCTGTGTACGAGTTCTATGCGCTGGCAATCTTCTGCTCCATCGGCATGATGATCGTAGCAGTCGCGCCGTTCCTGTATTACTTTTTAATGTGGAACGGTACCTCCTTCGCGATAACCGATAAGAGGGTGCTCTTGATCGAAGGCGGGTTCAACCGCTCGATAAAGGAAATGCCCCTCAGCGTCGTCACAGGCACGGTACTCAACCAGTCGTTCCTCGAACAGCTCGGCAGCTCGGCGAGCATCGGGTTCAGCACTTCGGGGGCAATCCCCGGGTTCAAGTGGCCCGCCGTCCAGAACGGCGAGGCGATGAGGCACGCGTTCGAGGATTTGCTGGCACGGTACCGCGTCGCCCCGCCGCCGCCGATGACGGTGCCAGTGATGGCGACCCAGGGCGTCCCACAATACGGCATGCCCGCGTATCAGGTGCCACCGCCGACCGGAATCCCCCAGTATGGGATGCCTGCCGCGCAGCAGCCGCAAGGCACCGCGCCACAATATGGTGCACCTTCGCAGACGCCATCCGCCCAACCGGCCCGCATGTTCTGCCCTACATGCGGCAAAGCCGCCGCCCAATCATCGGCGTTTTGCCAGTTCTGCGGCGCGAAGTTCTGAAGCCGCAGCTGCTCGGGACCGGATCGTGCAGCGATGTCGCCCTGTTATCGTGATAGCAGCAGTTAGTGATGGCAGCAACTACCCTGCGAGGCTATCCTAGAGCCCCTGGGAGCAGCTTTACCGGTTGTGCTCGATGGCATCGATGCAAATCACAGCCGCCAGCACCAGGTACCTGTTGGCGCTCGGGGTGATGTCGATGCCGTACGAATCCTTGATGGCCCAGACCTTCTTGCTGACCTTTGCCAGAGAGACACCAGAGTTGTCCTTCATCTCGAATTCGTACGAGAAGAAGTTGCCCTTGGCCCTCATTATCTCCTGGCCCGCAGGGTTCTCGAACCAGTATTCGCTGCCGAAGAGGGAGAACATCTTCTTTTTTATTGTCGCCACGACCGCACCGTTCGGATCGAGGATGTTGTATGTCGGTCTGAGCGACAGTACCTTTCCCTCAATCTTTCCCACTTCAGCCCCAGTCATGTCCGTGAATGTGTATTTCGGTCCGATGCTCACGAGTTTTTTAACAATCTTCCCAAGCTCGACGCCAGCTGGGTCGCGCACGACATATGTATCCCTCACGGAAAGCATTTTCTGGTCTATTATGTACTTCTGATAGTCGAACAGTCCCATACGCTTCACTCCGGCGCATCATCGCCCGCACGATATTTATAACTTTTGTGCGGCATACAAGCTGGCGGAGATGGAGTTCTCCCCTGACGGGAGCGTTAAACGTTAATAATTACATGGCATTACACCCGCCATGAGCCGGAACATCCTGGTTGCGCCGTCCATACTCTCCGCGGATTTCTCAAGGCTGGGCGACGAGCTGCGCACCATCGGTGCTGGCGGTGCGGACTGGGTGCACATCGACGTGATGGACGGGCACTTTGTTCCGAACGTGACCATCGGCCCCGTCGCCGTGAAGGGGATGCGCCCGCATTCGAAGCTCGTTTTCGACGTGCACCTGATGATGTCGAATCCGCGCGCGTACCTGAAGCCGTTCGCCGATGCTGGCTCCGACTACATCACCGTGCACGCGGAGTGCGGGGACTGCGTCGGGGAATGCCTGGCGGACATCAGGAAGCTTGGCAAGAAGGCGGGGGTCTCCATCAATCCTGGGACGCCGTTCGAGGCCGTGCGGGAGGCGCTCAGGGGCGCGGACCTGCTCCTCGTCATGACGGTCAAGCCAGGCTTCGCCGGCCAGAAGTTCATGGATGGCGAGGTCCACAAGATTTCCGAGGCGCGGGCGTTCATCGACGCCGAGAGGCTGCCGGTCGTCATTGTCGTCGACGGCGGCATAACGCCCGAGAACGCCGGTGTGGCCGCGGGGGCCGGCGCGGACGTGCTGGTCGCGGGCTCGTCCGTATTCTGCGGCAAGGGAACGGTCGCCGAGAACATCGCGGCGATACGGGAAGCGGCGATGCGAAGCGTTCATTAACCCGTTGCCCATTCCACCCTCGATAACATGGAACCCGATTCTTCCTGGAAGCTAGCTTTCCTCGTGTTCGGAGTGCTCGCGCCCGCGGCGACGATGGTCGCAGACATCGTGTGGTGGGGCGCGAACGCATTCGTGATAATGGTCTGCCTGGCATGGTTCGGATTCTTCTTCTTCGTCGTCGAGGGCGTCACCGAGTGAAGCGCAGCGTGACGTGCGTCGGCGCGTCGCTGGCCGCATCGTTCGTCCACGATATGGTTCTAGCCGCCAAGGATGGTGAAGTGCCATCGGCCTGTGAATAGGAGTTCATGGTTACCCCGTCCGCCCACTCAACCGTCAGCTTGTCCAGGTATCCCCCTCCGGACGCCCAAGGGTCGATTATAGTGATGTTGAAATCTCCTGAAGTGCCGTTGCCGAGGTCCACCCTCACCCACGTCGTGCATGTCCTCGCGTGCTCGAAAGTCGAATTCATGGCCTCCACCTCGCCGGCCAGCTCAGCCAAGATTGTCAGGTTCGCGGAATCCGCCGCGGAGAGGTTCAGCATCGCGGCAGTGTAGCGACGGCCCTTCGCGGCCCATTCGGGCAGGTACGGCCGTTCGTCGAACCGGTCGTGCAGCTTTTTATCCAGAACCGTCCCGTTCGTATTTAGCGGCACCATGGAGAATTCGGCCAGCGCGCTACCGTTCGGATGGACGACGAGCCTGGCGTTCCCGACGAAGCTGTCGAAATACGATGATTCCACCTCGATTGGCGGGTCTGCGATGACGATGCCCCTCGCCTCGGCGGAGGTCGGCCCGAAGACGTCTATCCACGCGTAGCACGCGATGGCCAGGCAAACGAGAACAACAGCGAGCTGACGCGCGGTCCCGAGGCGGATTGAAGCCGGAGGATGCTCCTGTTTGCCCCATCTGGTCACGGCGATTGTCCCTCCCAAGGCTGCGGCAAGGTACGTCGCGCCGTAGAACCCGGCGTAGAGATTCCCGGTGTCCATGGCATAGGCGGAGAGCCCCGCGATGCCCATCACGATGGCGGGGAGCCATAGCCCCATGACCCTGGGGAAGGTTCGCGGCTCGCGGAAAACATCGACCTTGGAGAACTCGCGCGAGAGGATGACGCCGAAACCCAGGGCGAACGCCACGCCCAGCGGGGCGAGGGCGTTGTGGTCGAGGCCGAGGTAGCTCATCGCGACGTACGGGTCGCCGTCGCCCCTCAGGCCGCCGTAGGCCAGATAGAGTGCGGATGACATCGTGGCAATCTCAGCAAAGAGCAGGAGCGCGACCTTCGCCGCGCCGCGGGCCTTGCGCGCCAGCGCGAGCGCACCGAGACCGAAAGCCCACGTCACCGCGATGCCGGCAAGGAGCACGACGGCCACCATCCAACGCTCCATCCCCGGCAGGTGTAGCGACGCGTAGCCGCTGGCGGGAGTTGCGTAGACCGCAAAAAACGAGCCGCCGAAGGCCAGCGCCGCGGCTCCGTGGCCCAGCACCTCGTGGATGAGAACGGCGGCGTACTTCAGGACGACGTAGAGGGCGAAGACCATCAGCACCGTGGCGATGTAATCCAGCCGCCAGTCGTTGCGGGTCGCTCGCGCCGGGCCGTTCACGCCCTTGGATGATGCTGGGAATATAGATGCCTATCGGCAGAATGGTGCGGGACGACGCTCCAGAGCACCGGAAAGACCACCGCATTCGACTCCGCCCGGCCCGGCACGTATTCTTCAAAACGCCAGCTCGAAGGCGATTCCCGCTTCGGCGCAGGCGTCCCTCGCCGCCGCCTCGGCCAGCGGCGAACGTCTCCGGGGCCAGAAACGG
>DAIRED010000155.1:0-5234 GCA_036795795.1 Thermoplasmatota archaeon
GTGCCTCCACTCGGACGCGAACGGCAGCCGCTTGGCAGTGGAGAGCCTGGCGCTCGCGCAGGGCGGCGAGTACCCCATCGACGTCGATGGCGGCTCGGATTGCCTGGTCTGGGAGGACGACATCGAAGTCTGGGGGCCGGAGGCGCACCGGAACGAGACCATCGTCCTGAAGGCCGACCTCCTCGTGATGGTCGGGGGGCTTCTCGAGCTGGACGGGTGCGACCTTCGGCTCTGGAAGGGCGCGCAGATGTCGTTCGGCGCGTTCGGGCTCGCGGGCGGAATCAACATTACAAGCACGAAGGTGAAGCCATTCCTATCGGCGACCGCTGGCACCCCGCTGGCGGGGGGCGTCGCATCGAACCCGGGAACGCTCCTCTCCATCTCGAACAGCACGTTCGCCTGGACCATCGTCCGGGCGCACGGCAACCTCTCCGTGCGCGATTCGACGTTCGAGGATTCCTACGAGCCGGGAATATACGCGACCAGCTCGGTCACCTCCGTGGAGAACGTCTCGGTGTCGTTCTGCTCCGACGGCATCGACGCAGTAGGCTCGACCATGGCGATTGACGGACTGACGGTGAGCCAGTGTACAAACAGCGGCATCTCGGCATCGGGCTGCGCGGTCGAGGCGTCGAACCTGTCGGCGGTCGGGAATGGATACGGCGGGCATTTCTCCGGCGGGACGTCTGGCAACCTTTCGTCGTCGGTTTTCTCCATGAACGAGAACGGCGCGTACGTCGGCAGCTCCACGCTCGCTGTGATGGATTCGACATTCCTCGGAAACCCGGGATACGGGCTCCACCTGGACAAGTACTCGGGGGCCGTCGATGACCTGGCTTGCTCCGGGAACGGCGCTGGCATCGCCATGTTCGACTCCGCGCCGCTCGTTTCCAACCTGTCCAGCGGCGGCAACACCTACGGCATCTACTCGTATCGCTCCGCTCCACACCTGAGGGACTGCTCGTTCGACGGCGACTTGTACGGAATCTACTCAGACGGCTTCTATTCCGCGACCATCTCCGCTTTCGACAGCGGCCTGGACGACGCCCTTGAGTCGTTCATCGGTGGAGGCTCCAAGGCGAAGAACTCGCTCACGCTGCCGGCGAGGGCGCGCGTCGTCTCGGCGTCGGTGAACATTTCCGGCGTCGACCTCAAGAAGGCGTCGGTGAACTCCGACCGAGCCACCCAGATGAGCCCAGCCCTCTGGAACGACACGCTCGTCTACACGGAATCGAACGGCCAAGGCTACGACATCGTCGCCTACGACCTGACGATGGACTCGGACGGCGACGGAATATTCAATTACATGGAGTACCCGCACGCCGCCGACGACCCCGCGCGGACCAAGATAACCAATGACGAGGAGCTTGACTTCGACGCGGACATCTGGGGTTCTACAATCGTGTGGTCGAGGTACGACGACGCAAACGGCTTCGACGTGATGGCGCACGACATGGCCTTGAACAAGACGTGGACGGTCTGCGCCGAACCGAGCGCGAACCAGCATTCGACCGTGTGGGGCGACGTCGCTGCATGGTCGACTGTGGAGACGAAGTACCAGATATACTCCGGCGCGGTCGACGGCTCTTCCCAGACGCCGGTCACGAGCAACGACAGGCACAACTGGTTCCCCGACCTGTGGGGCGACAGGCTTGTGTGGTCCGACTACGTGGGGTCTCCCGGAGGCAGCGAGGAAGCCGACGTGTACCTGCTCAACCTGACGACATCCGACCTCCTCAAGGTCTCGGATTACGCTTCCCAGCAGTCCCTCCCTTCGGTCTGCGGGGACCTAATCGTGTTCCAGGACGATCGCCAGGGCGACACCAACGGCGACGGCTACAACGAGTGGGGCATCATGGTGTACGACATCGGGACGAGGCAGGAGTCGGTCATCACCACCGACATCGAGGCGAGCTTCGCGCCGAGGGTGCACGGCGACAAGGTCGTGTGGTACTGGCACAACCGCACGCTCGACGACGCGAACGAGGCGAACGTCGGCTGGAGCGCCTACATGCACAACCTCACGACCGGCGTAACGGAGGAGCTGGAGCACGAGACCTCCGGCGATGCGTGGCCCGTGGCTTTCGGCCCGCGCGTGGCCTGGACGAACCGCACCGGCGGCTATGGCGACATATGGGTCTACGACCAGAGATACGCGGGCTTCCCATCGGACCCGTGGCTCGACGTCGGCGACGACGCCTCGGTCGAGTGGAGCGCGGCGGACGAATACAACGGCACCGAGCCGGCGAACGCGACATTGCTCGCCTCGGCGCTCGGCTCCTGGCTGGCCGGCGGGGAGTCCGATGCCAGCGTGACGGTCCCGCTGAGGTTGGGAAGCTCTTCGACCGGGCGCATCAGGCTCTCGGAGCTGTCGGTCGTCTATCGGATGGACGGGCTCGGCGAGCGCGTGCAGTTCAACGGCAGCGGCGTTGCTGGCCTTCAATGCAGCGACTCGAGTTTCAGACTCGTCAACTCGACGTTCTCGGGGGCTGGGACGGAGGCAAGCCTGGACGAAGGCTCGGACGTGGAGCTTCTCAACTGCACATTCGCGGGCATTTTCAACTTCGCGGACGCGGACTCCAACGTCACGGTGAAGAACTTCCTGCACGTCCTGGCCGAGGACGAGTGTGGGCCGCCAGTCTCGGGGGTCCGCGTGACGGCGCTCGACAACGGCGTCCAGTCGCTCGACTCGCTGACCGCCGCCGACGGGACCGCGAGGTGGGCGCGGCTCACGGACCGGAGGCACAACGCAACTGGCGTCTGGGAGAACGAGACTTCGGTCTCCGTCGAGTTCGGAGGCGCCATCTTCGACCTCAACCCGCGCCTCGTGGGCATGTCGGAGAGCCACTGGGAGGTCTTCTCCACGGACCTGACCCGGCCGATGCACAGCCTGGAGGCTCCGGCGCCAGGCGGTTCGACGCTGGACGACCATCCGACGATTAGCGTCAGGGTCACCGACGCGAGCGGGATCGTCCAGTCCAGCATCAAACTCTACGTCGACGGCTACATGGTATACTACAACCTGTCGGCAGTTCCGGGAGGGTTCGACGTGTCTTACTTTTACGAGGTCGGCGGGGTCGTAGGCCAGGTCATTCGATGCCGCATCGTCGCCGAGGACCCGTACGGTAACGCAGTCGACTACTCGTGGAACTTCACCATCGTCGTTTTCTTCGACGTGCAGCTCTCTGCCGGCTGGAACTTGGTCTCCCTGCCGCTCGTCCAGGTCAACACGTCGATACGTTACGTGCTGGCATCGGTCGAGGGGAAGTGGGACTACGCGATGGCGTACGACCCATCCGACCCCGGGGACCCGTGGAAGTGTCATTACGTCGGAATGCTTGAGTCCCTTAACGACCTGGCAGAGCTGGACCACACGATGGGCTTCTGGCTGAGGATGACGGAGAACGCCACCCTCAGGGTCTACGGTTTGCCCGCTGGTCCAACGGCCATCGGGCTTCGCGCCGGCTGGAACCTCGTGGGCTACCCGACGCTGGCGGCGAACGTCAGCGCGGGCGTGGCCTTCTGGGGGTCTGGCGCGGACATCGTCGAGGCGTTCGACCCCGGAGAAACGTACTTGACGAAAGCCGTGGGTCCGGTGTACACATTGAAGCCTGGCGAGGCGTACTGGGTCCACGTCTCCACCGATGCGATTTGGACCGTATCCTGGTGACGCGCAGCTTATATAGGAGTAATTGTATCGGGAATTCCACCTTCGCCACTGGAGGTAATAGTATGTCTAGAATGCACTCGAAGAGAAAGGGCCGGTCGAGCTCGAGGCGCCCGAACATCAGCGCGAATCCAGAGTGGGTGCCGCTCAACGCGGCGGAGATTGAGGAGAAGGTAGTCCAGATGGCGAACGAGGGCGCGGCAGCGCCGATGATTGGCCTGAAGCTGAGGGACCAGTTCGGCGTCCCCGACATCATGCTGGCCACCGGCAAGACCGTGACCCAGATTTTGAAGGCGCGCGGCGTCAAGCCCTCGCTTCCCGAGGACCTGGCTGCGCTGATGAGGCGCGCGGTCGAGCTGAACGTCCACGTCGTCGAGAACCCGAAGGACCTGCACAACAGGCGCGGGCTGCAGCTCATCGAGGCCAGGATACGCCGGCTCGTGAAGTACTACCGCCGGAACGAACTCCTGCCAGAGGGTTGGACCTATTCGCTGGCCACCGCGGAGATACAGCTGAGCCGCTGAGCTCATGTCCGCAAAGAGCCCCGTGCCGCCGGAGATGGCGAAGCGGCTGAAGACCGCTGCGGAGCTCGTGAGAGGCGCGAATACCGCCGTGAGGGTCGTGTCGCACTACGATGCCGACGGCATCTCGGCCGCCGGCGTCACCTGCCGGGCATTGCACAGGCGCGGGCTGCCGTTCCAAGCCACGCTGGCGAGGAAGTTCGACGACACCCTCTTCGACTCCCTGGCGTCCGAAGGCATGGACCTGACCATCATTTCCGATGCTGGCAGCGGCCAGATAGATTCGGTCGAGAGGCTACCCGGCAACGTCATAGTGCTGGACCACCACACGCCCAAGCGCGAGTCCGAGCGAGTCGTCCAGGTCAACCCGCACTTCTTCGGCGTCGATGGCTCGACGGAGGTCTGCGGCGCGGGGCTCGCGTACCTTCTGGCGCGGGAAATCGACCCGTGCAACAAGGACCTGTTCCCTTACGCTCTCGCGGGAATCATCGGGGACAAGCAGGCCCTCGGTGGATTCAAGGGTTTGAACGCTGGCCTGGTCGATGAGGCTATCACGGCCGGGACGATTGCCCGGGAGAACGGCGCGCCGCTGCGCGGGAAAACGACGTCCCACGCCATCGCCGACTCAATCAACCCGTACTTCCTGGGGCTCACCGGCGACCCGAAGGCGGCGGCGCGGTTCCTCTCCGATGCCGACATCGCCGACGGCGCGCCCGAGGACCTCGACGGGGAGAAGTCGCGCTTGCTTACATCTCTCCTCACGCTGAGGCTCCTGGAAGCTGGCGTGGCGCCAGAGAGCGTCTCCGAGTTCACCGCGCCGAGGTTCCAGTGCCCCGGCGTCGGGATGGACGCCGCGGAGCTCTCCGCTCTCGTCAATGCATCGGGGCGGATGGGCGAGCCCGAGGTCGGGCTCGGCGCCTGTCTCGGCGACATGGATGCGCTCGCGAGGGCGCGCTCGCTGCGCAAGTCGTACCGCCAGCGCCTCAAGGACGGCCTCATCCGCCTGGAGCGCGACGGGGCGAAGGAGCTCGGCGCGATACAGTACT
>DAIRED010000156.1:0-5200 GCA_036795795.1 Thermoplasmatota archaeon
ATCCTTTGGCATCTTGCCCTTCGGAGCCTCGACCTTCAGCCCGGTGCCGCACTTGTGGCAGACCCTGCCGGTGACGCTGTTGGGTGTTCCGCACTGCTGGCACGGTTTAGAGCCCATCTTGCGCATCTCCTCCTCTTCCCTCAGCCACTCGTCGAAGGTGATGTGCGTCGGCTGGGCTGCCCACCAGGTCTGGAACTGCGAGTCGGTCATCTTGGGGCCGAGAGACTTCCTCGCCTCGCCCTTTATCTTCTCGAGCATCTCGTCGTACTGGGCGCGCATCTTCGTCTCGTAGTCCGCCCCCTCCTCGTCGCCAGTGGTGAACTCCGCTCCGCACTCGGGGCACTTCTTCGCGTCGATGGGTATCCAGGCCGAGCAGGCGCTGCACTTCGCGGTCTCGGATTCGAACTCCACGCCGCACTTCGGGCACTTGACCGCCCCTTCGGGGATGAAGGCGTTGCAGCTGCCGCACTCGACGAGCTTGCCGACGCCCACGAAGTAGGTATAGGCCGTGAAGCCACCGATGACTGCCACGACGATGATGACGATGATGACGATGTAGAGCCAGATGGGGGTGGGTTCTTCGGGCACGATGACCTGAATGGATATCGGTGTGATTTCCATGGCGCCGGTCGCGGTAATCTCGAGGGTCATCTGGCCTCTGGTGCCTTCCGGGATGCCCAGTCCGCCATCGAAGATTCCGTCGGCGCCGGTGGTGTAGGTCTCGCTTGCGATTTCCACGTCGCCCTGCATCAGCCTCACGGTGACGACGATGTTGGCCGCCGGGCCGTTGGTGGCGAGGTTGGTCACGGAACCGGAGACGTACAGGTTGTCGCCAGGTGCGTTCCGGCTATCCGGCTCGGGCGTGTCCATCTCGATCTCGAACGTCGGCAGGATGACCTCGAATTCGACGGACGCCTCGTTGTTGGTCTCGTCGAACTCGTTCACCCAGCCGTACGAGGTCTCGGCGTCCCAACCCGCGTCGACGACCGCCACGAGCGTGTGGGTGCCGTTCGTCGCCAGGGCCGCGCAGTCGACAGTGAGCGTGAGAGCCGCCCCCTCGTCCAGGAGCACGACGTCGGCCGTTCCGATGCGCGCGTCCTCAAGGAAGCCAGTCAGGTTCTGGGCAATGTGAGTCCAGTTGGTGATGGTGGTGTTCGCCAAGAAGTCTTCCATCAGGGCCACCGCCGCCTCGAACGCGGCGGAGTCGAATAGGTTTACCGTGAAGTTGTGCGCGGGCGAGAGCCCGACGTTTCGTACAGTGACGTTGGCGCTGAAGGCCTTCCCGGTCGTGACGTTCGCGGTTATGACCGTCAGGTCGGCGTCCACAACCGAGAGGTCGGAGCGCGTGTCGACGACCGTGAAGTTCTCGGTCAGGCTGTTGCTCAGGCCAGGCACGCCCTCGTAGATGTCCGAGACGGCCACGGCCGTTATGTCGTGCAGGGTCTCGCGGCCCTCGCAGGTCGCGGTCCAGTAGACGTCGGCGTCGCCGGCTATCCCGCTCGGCAGGTAGTTGATTGTGTCGGAGCCGATGAGATTGTCTGGCGAGACTGCGCCTTCGTAGAAGTTGACTATCACGGAGCTCGCCGGGGCCTCGCCTAGGTTGTGGACCCTGGCTGTGACCCTGACGACGGTGTTGTTCTCGACCGGCGATGCCCTGTCGAAGAGGATGTCGCTGATGAACAGGTCCGAGTACTCGTAGACGTCGATGCCCCCGGTTATCTGGTTGTTGCCATCGTTGGTCTCCTCGATGTCGCTCCACTGGTCAACGATGACCGTGATGTTGTAATGGGTGGCGTTAACCGGCGTCCAGGCCGCGCTGACGGTCTCCACGGAGCCCGGAGCAAGGCCGCTCGATACGTCGGCCACCCCAATCAGGTTGGCCGGGTCGGCAGTCTCGTTGTAAAACGAGACGTTGAACGCGGCTGCGGGCAAGTCGCCCAAGTTGCTGACCGAGGCGTACACTGTGAGCTCGTGGTCGATGACGTACGGTGCCGGCGAGTAGTACAGGTTGTACGAGTACGGGAACGCCAGGTCCGGCAGCCCCCTCACGTTGACGACGGTCGAGTTGTAGTTGTCATTTTCGTTGAATTCGGATATGTCGTCATCGGGGTCGACCTCGACGCTGACGGTGTGCGCTCCGAGCTCGTCGAATGACCAGATCGCAGATGCGTTGTAAAATGTGCCCGCCGCGATGACGGTGGCCACTTCATCCTCGATTATGTCTCCAGTGGTCTCGTCCATGAACCTTATCAGGACGTTGTGGGCGTCGGTGACGCCCGTGTTGTTGACCATGGTGGACACAGTTATCTGCTCGTAGCGCCCCGGTGCCATGTTCGAGACCCATATCGGCGGGTCCAGGTCGGGCAATATGCCATCCATCTGCACCACGGTCACAGGGTAATTGGATGCGCTGGTCAGGGACGGGTACGCTACGAGCGTCACGGTCGTGTTCTCCCAATCCGGGTGGGTCGGATGTGTGAAGACCGCCCTGAGCAGGTAGTTGCCCGTGAAGAAGCTCGTCGGGTATGCGTCCGGCATCACCTTGTCGCTGAGGGCTGCAATGTAGACCTCCCCTGCGGCGTTCGTCGTTCGGGTCGCGTAGGTCGTGCCGTTGAGGGTGCAAACGAGAGTTACTACGACCCCCTGAACCGGGTAAGCGGTGACGAGGGGCTGCCCATCGAGTATCTGCACGGTCAGCCAGCGGTACACGAAGACCTCCGCGGTGTCGTAGGTCCTTATCGATGGCGTCGAGACGGCGGTGAGGTAGTACCTCGTGTTGGCGCCGCGGACGTCGTCGAGAGCCTTCGAGAAGGTGGTGTTCTTGGCGACCATCCTGACGTTGGAACCGCTCGCGGAGTCGAAGTTGCCCACGACCGTCGCCGATTCCATCGCCACGTCGACGCTGGTTCCGGAGGCGTAGACGTTCACGCCGGTTTCCAGCGAGCCGTCGGTGACGTTGAGCCACGCGTTGTCCTCCAAGTAGAGGATCGTCTGGAAGTTACCGGACGACAGGGAAGCGCCCTCGAGGGCCAGGCTTCCGTTCTGCCTGACGCGGATGTTGAACTGGTTGTTCGTCGTCTGAAGGATGGCCAGGCTGCCCCTGATTATGAGGTCGCCTCCTTCCTCCACGAGGACGAATCCCCTGACGCCGACCGCACCGTCAAGGTAGAACGGGCTGTTGGCGTTGTTGACTATGAGGTCGAGCATCTCGCTGTATACGGTCACCTGCACCGAAGCTATGTTGTCCGTCTCGGAGCTCTCCTGGATGACGCCGGTCGAGTCGACCTCGACGATTATCGTGTGGTAGCCGGGCGTGGACGGCGTCCACGGGACCGACACTTGGACGTTGGAGTATGCGCCGAGGGCTGCGACGGGCTGGCTGCCGATGAGGGTTGTGTCGTCGTCGAGGTAGAAGTTGACGTTGAATGCGCTCGTCGCTGCGGCTCCGCCGAGGTTGTTGATGACCGCGCGCAATGTGGTAAGAGTGTCGTCCAGTGGTGTCGGGTCCGCCGTCGTTATGTTGACCGACTGCACCGCCAGGTTGGGCCTCGGGGAAACGGTGTATGGTAGGCTGGCGGCAAGGTTATCCCCCTCACTGAATAGCTCGGGAATGGTATTGACCGGGTCAACCCACACGTAGTAGGTGAAGGTTCCGTCGCTCGCTGGCGTGTAAGAGATGCCGGTCGTTGTCGTTGTTCCGTAGAATCCGTAGGTTATGCCGATGTAGTTCGTTCCGATGAGCTTCGCGGACGCGTTGGAATCGAGTACTCCGTTTGCTGGCCAGGCGTCCGGGTTGTCCCTGTAGAACATCACCGGCACGTTCGTGGCGTTGCTTGTCCCGATGTTCTCGACCGTGACGTTTATCGTTATCGGGTTGCCAAACGACGTTCCCCCGCTCGGCGGGGTCATGGTGATGTCGCTGGTGTCTATCTGGAAGTCGGGCATGTCGGGGGTGACGTAGAGCTGCTCGGGGGGGTCGTAGATGTTGTTCCCCTCATCCGATTCGATGACCGTGTTGTTCACGTCGACGACCAACCTGAAGTAGTGGGTCCCGCTCGGGTATGCAACCCAGGGCACGTTCCAGGACATCCAGTTACCGGATTCCAGCGAGTCGACGTGGATGGTTCCGATGATCTTCGTCGGCTGACCCGGATAGATGTCTTCGAGGTTCACCCAGAAGTCCAACGCGGTGTTGCCACCTATGTTTTCGATGGACGTCTCGATGGTTATGGGGTCGTTGACGTTCGGGTTCGGGGGCACTGATGGGTTGAACTGCAACATTGAAGGCCCTAGGTCCGGCAGCGGTAGAGAGAGGGTGTCGATGGTCAGGAGCGGCACTCCGGCCTGATCCACGAGCTGCTCGACGTTCTTGACCGCCGTGATGTCCGGGAACGGTGCGAAACCATGCGTAACCGTCATATTGTACCAGGTTCCAAGGTAGTTATAGGACCCGGTGAACTTGTAGTTGCCAACGAATTGGCTGTTGGGCATGTTGGTGGCGTTTATCACGTCGGTAATGAGAGGGAGCATGAGGTAACCGTTCAGGTCCGTCAGCGTGTAGTTGGTTGCGGTAATCTCTTTCTTGGATGTGGCATCCATATATGCGAGAATCCTCGCATCGGAGTCATCTCCGTTCGAGAGGTCGTTCATCTGGGCCATGTAGTTGATTGCGGTCAGGTTGAGGTAATCCCCTCTCGCGGCGACGTTCGCGCCCCTAATCGGGTTGTTGTAGCTGTCCAGGACCTTTGCGCCCATCCAGCGGTAGTAATAGACCTCAGCGCCATCGAAGACCTCGAACGGGTTGACCGGGGCGTTCTCGAACTCGAGGCGGTCGTCGACGCCCGTGCCGTCGTCATCCTGCGAAACGGTCATGTTGTATAGGTACGCCAGGCTGCCGCCGGTGAGGCGCAGTTTATTATCCATCCCCGTCACGTAGTATGGGCTCAGGTAGTCGATGCCGACGTAGGAATTGATGATTGACAACTCGGAGCTGTCCACGACGATGCACGTGCGCGGGTTCGGGTCCGTCTGGGTGACGGAGAGGACGAGCTGGTCGATATTAAAGCCATCTGCACCCCCCGCATCATCGTCGCAATTCGTGTACGAAACATCAAGAGTGGATAATTCTCCCAGTGTATCAATACCCTGTGCAAACAAATTATATGAGACAGATGTATCGAAAGAATTCTGAATCGGCATG
>DAIRED010000157.1:0-5152 GCA_036795795.1 Thermoplasmatota archaeon
TTCCGGTGATGTTGACGGATATCAGGTTCCAGCCGGCTGCGACGGTTATGTTCTGGAACGGATACGATGGCGAGCCGCCCACCACGAAGGTGAAGGTCGTCGATTCGTACGTTCCCCAGTTACCGGCAGAGTCCCTGCCGTGCACGTAGACCGTGTGGACCCCGTTCGACAGGCTCAGCGTTCCGGTCCTGATGGCCGCCTCGGTCGGGGAGTTGTACGTCCCGTCGACCGCGACCATCGCGGTGCCAGTTCCTGATGTTCCCGTCGTGTCCATGAAGTATTCCGCCTGTGCGATGTTGGAGTTGCCCATCGTCGAGTCGTCGATTGTGGCGTTTATCCAACAGGTCTGCCCCGTGGTCACTGGGTTGGGCGTCACTCTCACCGAACCGGGTTGCACTATGGGTCCGACGGTGTCCGGCGTCAGAATGGAGAACACTGCGTTCGAGTCGTCGGAACCTATCAGCGCCGGCGGTCCGTTGTCCGTGACGACAATCCTCGCGAGGTACTGCGTGCCCCTCGGGAGAGCCGAGACGGTCCAGACGTAGGAGGTCGCCGTTGTCGCGATTGCCGCGGTCACCAGGTACCAAGCGCCGCCCGCGTTCGGGCTGTAGTATAGTGCCTGGCTCGCCACGCTGTAACCGGCTGCGACTGAGCGGGTCCAGGTGACGGTCGTGGTCGCGGTGGAGATTGACTCTCCGCCGTTCGGTGCGGTGACGGCCACGTCGGGGTGGTCATGTCCGATGAGGAACTGTATGACGAGGTCGAGGATGTCCGCCCTCACAGTCGAGCTGACGGTGTAGTTGTCGATGATGCAGCTCCACTCGAAGGCGAAGTTGACTACCCTGCTGGGCGTGCCGCCCCAGACTCCGACTCCGGATGTTCCGTTGTTTGCCAGGGAGATGGACTTGACGCCGCAAATGCCGTTCGTCGCGTCGCCTCCAAAGGCCGTCCAGACCGAAGAGACAGTGTGGCCGCCTGCGTAGGTCGTTCCCTGGTCGCCGTAGCCGCCGGACCTGAAGGCGTTGTACGCCACCATCCCGGTGTACGCGCCGCTTATCGGGTCGGATGCGACTCCGTCGATGTTGGTGAACGTCGCGGGGTCGGCCGTCCAGGTCATGTGCAGCTGGGACTGTGTCCACCTGATGGACTCGGTGCCGGAGTACCCGGTTCCCGCGGAACCGAGCGCCCACATTGTGTCCTGCGAGGTCGTGAAGAACCGGCCGCCTGCGTTGAGGTATGTCTTGACGAGGTTCCTCTGCGTCAGGCTGAACTGCGGGTACTGCTCGAGGCCAGGCTGGAATAGCCAGACCTTGTACAGCTGTAGCGTCGCCAGAGACGGGTTGCCGTCTATCCACGAGGCCCAGGTGTTGTAGGACCAGCCGTTGTCGGAGAGCGCCCACTCGTACTTGTCCATCATCAGCTGGTAGTCGTAGCCCGTTCCGCCGTTGATGAAGACGAGCATGTCGCCCCTCGATTGGGTGGTGAGGGTGAAGTGGTTGCCGCCGTTCGTGGCCCTGACGCTGTTGCCGTGGATGTCGGTACTCTCGACATCGTAGTAGTAGAGCGTGTTAATGGCGAGGCCGGTGATGAGGACGTATTGCGACGTCGGGTAAGGTGAGTTGACCTTGACAGAGTTCGTGAGAGAGGCTGGACTGGTGCCGAAGTACACGGTCGCGTTCGCAGCCTCGCTCGTCGTCCAGAGTATCTCCGCGCTCGACATCGAGACAATCCCAGTGTGCACGTTGGTTATCGTCGGCCCGTAGCCGTCGATGGTCGCGTTGGCCCAAGAGGAGTGCACCGTGCCAGACACGTCGTTGTACCTGACGGAGAGCGTGTCGGCGGCCGATACTGGCAGCACGCCGTTGCCGGCTGGATCGTTCGCGTTCAGGGTGAAGGTCACCGTTCCGGTGTAGACGCCAGTGCCCAAGAGTGTGCAGGATATCGTTTCGGACATGCCGGCGACGATGCTGCTGGCAGTCACTGACAGCGGGCCGACTCCGGCGCCGTTGTCCTCGATGCGTATATTGCACGTCTGCGTCACGCCGTAGAGATCCCTGTCCACCTGGACGGTTCCGTAGGTGAGGTCCAGCGAACCGGTCATCACGATTGCGAACGGCTGGACCGGGACCGGGACGTTGTATCCCGTGACCCTGATGGTCCAGACGCCAGCGGCGGTGTCGGCTGTCCTGACCCAGACCTCTTCGACGTTGTTGCGGTGGTCTTGGGCGAAGGCGCTGTTGGCCGGCGTGTAGCAGGAGCCGATGGTTCCGGTGAAGATGTTGCCCTTGAACACGTTTCCTGTCGGGCCCGTCACGAGCAGGTCCAGGTCGTTGACCAGGGCCGCTCCGGAACCGATGGCGCCGGGGTAGTCGTTCCAGGCGATTGTCACCTTGAACGGCTGCGTGGCGTCTGCGAGCCTGTACTTGTACTCGACGTACTGGCCGGTCTCGACACCGTTGTCGCCGTCGTACACCTGCATCTTGAGGGTGTCCGCCGTGAACATCAGCGAGTTGTCCAGGTCGATGCGTCCCCAGCCGCAGGCGGTGTTCGGGTAGTTCATGTTGCCCGCGCCGTTGCCGTTGTTGTACGCGCGCACCGAGGTCGTCATCTGCTCGCACCCGTTGATGAGGCACGCCTTTATCAGGGCGTGGCTCGGGTCGAAAGAGTTGGCCGAGGTGTTCGCTCCCGTCGGGTAGTATCCGTTGAGGAAGTACTGCGCCATCAGCGCGAGTCCGCCCTGGGCGTTCGGGGAAGCCATGCTCGTTCCCTGCATGTCGACGTAGCCGGTCGTCCCGCTGGACTGTGCCGAGCTGGTCGCCGTGCCGGGGGCCATGACGTCGGGCTTCAGCCTGCCGTCGTAGGTCGGGCCGTTCGAGTTGAACGTCGCCTGGGACATCGAGTTCGCACCGTCGATGTATGCTCCGACCGCGATGGCGTTCTTGCTCTCAGCCTGCTGTCCGACGGTGTTGGCGCCCGTTCCCTCGTTGCCGCCGCTCCACGTGAAGAGGAACGTCGGGAAGTCGAAGGCGTACTGGTCAATCTCCTGCATGTCGGCGGTGTAGGAAGTCTGGTACGGCGAGCCCCAGCTCTGGGTATAGCTTCTCGCACCGTCCGCCTTCGCGAGGTCCCATGTCGTGGAGTATTCTGGCGGCGGGTAGACCGCCGTGTCGTCGTTCTGTATCCCGACATCGTAGAAAGAAATCTTCGCTCCCGGTGCCACTCCGTCGTTCACGCTCGTTCCGCCCTTCGGGTTGTCGTAACCGACGGCCGTGCAGGCCGTGTGGGTTCCGTGGTCGCTCGCGCTGTCGGCGAGCTTGTCCCAGCCGGTTCCCTCGTGGATGGCGTAGCGGACTATCTTCCTGTGGGCGGTTGACGAGAAATTGTAGTCGAGGTTGAGGTAGCCGTTGCTCGTGTCCCAGTTGGCGTTCGTCCAGGACGTTCCCGTGTTGGCGAACTGGTAGTGGTCGATTCTGATGCCAGTGTCTGACGAGCCGACGACTATCGGCTTTCCGGTCTGCTGGTTCCACTGTCCGAAGATGCCCTGGTTCCATATCGCGACGGCTGCGCCGTATGCGCCCGGCACCAGCGATGCTGGGGCGCCTATCGAGGTGGACAGCCCGGTCTGTACCTGGCCGTGCTGCAGGCCGTTCATTATGTACGGCTGGTCGTACCTGATGAGGTAGTAGACGTTGGGTATCCTGGCTATCTCTGTGGCCAGGGATGCGTCGACGACCAACCTGAGGAATCCGTTCCTGCCCGCGACCCTCGTCTCGGGTATCGTGTAGTCGTCGAAGAATTTGCCGAGTCCAGTCGTCTGGAAGAGCGTGCCGACGCGCTTCTTAACGTAGCCGTAGTAGTCCGGGGCGGTGTAGACGTCCATCGTCATCTCGCCGGAGGCCGATGCGACCTCGGACGATATCTTGTAGGCCGGGTAGAACTCTCCGACCCACATGACGTGGTCCATCGCCTGGAGCGCCGGGACGTTAGCCGGGTCGGTCTGCACCATCACGGTGTAGCCATCGACGGTCTGCTCGATTTCCATGCCAGACATCTCGATGGCGGTCTTCCACTCCGCCTTGACCGGAGCGTCGAACTTGACGAAGTAGAAGTTCTTTTCAATCGGGTAGCTGTATGTCGTCAGCTCAGACGGAAACATCGTCGAGGACAGCGCGTTGGTGACGTCGAAGGAGTACTGGCCGAACTTGAATGTGGTCATCTCGGGCAGGGATTCGACAACGAACCCGCTCGAAAGGACGGAGTTCTTCTCGGCGTCGGTGGCCTTCGCGACCACGTAGCTGTCGTAAGATTCAACGATGTCCATCTTCGTTTCCAGGTATGAGATTTCCTGGGCATTCTTTATGTCGACCCTGACATACTGCACGACGTCCGCGGTGGGCGTCGGCTCGTACGCCTGAATCAACGCAAGGCTGGCAGGTATGACCATCGCCATGACGATGGCAACCGCCAGAACTTGGCTCACAGTTCCTAGCTTTCTCGCGTTAGGTTCCATTCTTTCCTCCTCCATTCTCTCGCCTTTCCGGTAATGCTTGCCCCCCGGGGGCGAAGTATGTAAAATGTTTTGCCCACATTAACATACTCATTGAGATATACGAATGCCGTTATTTAACCCTTGCTATTCATTGGCGCGCGCCCAACCGACGTACGAACAGGGGTTCGGGGGATTCCCCTAGGGTGAAACCCGCAACCGGGGGGCGTTTCTCGAAACTGTCGATGCAGATGCTATATATGAATTCAAGCAAACTATAAATATGATAATAATGATGTCAGCGCTACCTATCCACCGAGCTGAAGAGGGAGGTTAGACAATGTTGGGGCGAAAGTTGTTGAGCGTGGTATTGGCAACGATGTTTATGGGCACGGGAATCCTGGTCATGGCGCAGGCGGGCTCCGTGGGGAACGGGGCGCAGCCCGCGCAGGACCCGGTGTCGCTCGATGCCTTCATCGAGCGGTTGAACACTGACCCGGACTACGAGATTTTCGAGGAATCGGGGTTCGGCGCGGCGGATAAGATATCCGACTCGCTCCAAGAGAAGATTTATGCCAAGGTGAAGGTCAAGTTGGCGATTTTCACCTCCGACGTGAGGGAGCTGGCCCTGGCGCTGGAGGATTACGATTACAGCGGCACGGCCTT
>DAIRED010000158.1:0-5122 GCA_036795795.1 Thermoplasmatota archaeon
CCTCCCCGCCACCCACCGCCCTAAGCGAAGACAGAATTTGTCCCATTGGGCAAGGACTTCGGACGAGCTTCTCTCGTCCCCGCTCGGGTCGCCAGGCAACCCTCGCTCCCTCCCACCCGCTTGTCCGATAGGTATATTAGGCCAATCGTCGATTGATGGGCCATGAGGATTGAGGTCGACGGCTGGTTCGCTGGCATCACGTTCTCCGCGGCGCATTTCATACCGAGCCACGACAAGTGCGGGAGGCTCCACGGCCACGTCTACGCCATACACGCGCTCATCGAGGGGGACATCGGCGACGACGGCATGGTGCTCGACTTCCTGATGGTGAAGAAGGCACTGAAGCAGCTCGCCGAGGAGATGGACCATAGGGTCCTGATTCCCACGGGCAGCCCCGAGGTCGAGGTCTCCGCTGACGAGGAGAACCTGCAGGTCTGCGCGGCAGGCAAGCGCTACAGCTTCCCGCGCGACGACGTCGTGCTGCTGGACATCACAGTCCCGTCCGCCGAGGAGCTGGCGGCCTACGCGCTGAAGAGGTTCCTCAAGGCGACGAAGCTCCCGAAGAACGTCAAGCGAGTCGAAATCGGCGTTGACGAGAGCAGGGGGCAGGGAGCTTGGGCCGCCAAAAAGCTGTAGTCCTTCTCTCGGGCGGGCTGGATTCGTGCGTCTCGGCAACGCTCGCAAAATCCGAGGGCTTCGACATTTTCGCGCTGACAATCGACTACGGCCAGCGCCACAAGCGGGAGCTGCGCAGCGCGAGCGCGGTCGCCAAGTCCCTCGGTGCGAAGAAGCATCTCGTCATGAAGATCGACATGGCGAAAATCGGGGGCTCGGCGCTCACGGATAAAAAGTTGCGAGTCCCGAAGTCCGGCGTCAAGCCAGGGATTCCCATCACGTACGTCCCGGCGCGAAATCTGGTCTTCCTCTCCATCGCGGTCTCGTACGCCGAGGCAGTCGGCGCGGCCCGAGTTTACATCGGCGCCAACTCCGTCGACTACAGCGGCTACCCGGACTGCAGGCCGGAGTTCATCAGGGCATTCAGCAGGGCCGCGAGGCTCGGCACCAAGGCCGGCGTCGAGGTCCGGGGAGTGCGGATAATCGCCCCGTTGCAGAATTTGTCCAAAGGAGACATCGTCAGGCTAGGGGCGAAGTCGGGGGCTCCGATGCACCTGACATGGAGCTGCTACGAGGGCGGCGAGAGAGCCTGCGGGAAGTGCGACTCTTGCAGGCTGCGGCTGAAGGGTTTCGAGCAGGCCGGAGCGATAGATAAAATTAAATACAAGATTTAGCAAATCCTTTTAATCCAGTACAAGCCAGCAATCCACAACAACATTTAAGTGCCGTCCGCCGCATATTACGCAACGATGAGATTCTCTACGCATTGGGAAGTGCGCGCGCGAGTCTCTGTTTAGAATCGATCGAGTACCGGGGGCTTTGTTGATGAAAAACGGCAGTGGCATGGGTGTGGGTGCGGCGGTGGCGATTGTGTTGGCGGTAGCGATGGCTTTTCAGGCCTACGCGGCCGTGGAATCCTGGGAAGGAAGCGCAGCTGAAGGGCGCGTCAAGGATGCAAGCATGATACGCGTCGGCGGGTACGCCTTCGACTGTCTGGAGGGCGAGCCTCCGATGTGGGATGAGTTGATGGCGCAGCCCGTGGAGCCGGGAACGACTGGGCTGTACATCGTTCACGCTGAGGGGCAGATTGAGCAGTCCTGGGTGGGCGCCATCGAGGGCGTTGGCGCGGAGATTGTGGCCTACGTGCCGAACTATGCCTACGAGGTCAGGATGACCCCCGAGCAGGCGGAGCGGGCGCACGCCCTTCCGTTCGTCGACTGGGTGGGCCAGTACCAGCCTGCATACAAGATATCGCCAGACCTCCAGGGGTCGGAGGTGACGGTCTCGTTCGCTGGGGACAGCATCTCCAAGGGAGAAATCGACGGCGTGCGCGCTCAGATGCGCGTCTGGCAGGAAGGCGCGACAAGCTCAGGCTACATCATGCACGGCGTCCTCGCGGGCGCCGACTCACTCGCGGCGATAGCCGCCTCGCCGTACGTTCAATTCATCGCGCCCTACATCGAGAACGAGCTGTGCGACGAGGCAGGCTCCCAGATAATCGGCGGGTACATGTGGTACCAGGATCCAGACAACAACGTGGCGACCCCGTACAGGGGCAGCGGCACGCATGGCGGATACGCGAACCAGCTCGGCTACGACGGTGCGGGCATCACACTCGGAATCGCAGACACCGGCTTGGGCACAGGCGCGACCCCGAACGCGGGCCACAACGACTTTACCGGGCGCGTCGTCGGGGGCATGGCCTTCGACGCGGGCGCATGGAGCGACGGGCACGGCCATGGAACGCACTGCGCGGGGCTCGCCGTCGGGGATTCGTTCGAGGGGAACGGCGTGACTTACGCCGGTTTCGGGCCTTATTACGCATCGGAGGGACTGGGGCACGAGGCCAACCTGTACGCCGAGAAGATATTCTCCGACGCCGGAGGCTGGATAGGGCCGGCGGACTACGCGGACATACTCACGACTGGCTATGCCGGCGGGGCGCGCATCCACACGAACTCTTGGGGCTCGGCGAGCGGCGGGGCGTATGACGATCACGACGTGGCTTACGATACATGCGCCCGAGACGCGGACCCCGGGACGGCCGGCAACCAGCAGCTGGTAATCTTCGTGGCCGCCGGCAACTCGTACAGCCTCGGCACAATCGGCAGCCCCGGCAACGGCAAGAACGTCATCACGATAGGGGCGACGGAGAACTACATGCCGGACTCGATGAGCCACGGCAACACGGACGAGGACGGCGACAACCCGGACGGGATAACAGACTTCAGCTCGAAGGGATGGACCGACGACAACCGCATCAAGCCGGACGTCTCCGCGCCTGGCAGGGCGACGCTCTCGACCAGGTCGCCCAACGTCGCGTCGAGCAACCTCTACGGGTTCTACACCGAGGACACCCGCTACGAGTGGTGCTCAGGCACGTCCCAGGCGTGCCCGACGGCGGCCGGCTCTGGAATAGCAGTCATGGACTGGTACAACACCATCTACGGAACTATGCCGACGCCGGCGATTGTGAAGGCGCTCCTCATAAACTCCGCCATAGACATCCCAGACGAAGACAACGACGGCAACGCCAACAACGCGTACCCGATACCCAACCAGTACGAGGGGTGGGGCCGCGTCTTCATACCCACCGTGGTAAACCCCGCGTCCTCGTGGCTCGTCTACGACGCGCCGACGGAGATAACCGCCTCCGGCAGCAACGTGGAGTACACTTGCACATACGCCAACTCCGGTCTGCCGCTGAAGTTCACGCTGGCCTACACCGACGTGAACGCGATATCCGGAGCCGCGGTCACGCTGATAAACAACCTAGACCTGATGGTGACCAGCCCCAGTGGCGACATCTACCACGGCAACGCCATGGTGGGTGGATTCACGCCGGCCAACACCAACCCGCTGGCGATATGGGATACCAACGCCGACGGCTGGGACGACCGCAACAACGTCGAGTGCATCTACATCGCCCCTGCGAACCTCGAGTCCGGCCTCTACACCGTGCGCATCACCGGCTTCAACATCGCCGGGGACTGCGACAACGACGGGACGAACGACCAGGACTTCTCGCTCGTGGTGTCGAACGCCCAGGACGTGACGTCGTACGGCGTCGTCAACATCCAGTACCCGAAGTACCTCCGGGAGGCCACGGTTCAGGTCGCGGTCATGGACATGGACCTCAACGTGAACGGCGCTGCGGTCGAGACCACGACGATACCGATAAAGAGCAACGCCGAGCCGACGGGAGAGACGGTTCTCCTCACCGAGACCGGCGTTGACACCGGCGTCTTCCAGGGGATGAAGACAATCTCCGCCACGAACTCTGCGGGAGTCCTTTTGGTCAACGCGGCCGACGTCATCAACGCGACGTACAACGACGCCAACTACGGGGGCACGGGCACGAAGCTGCTATGGGACACGGCTATCGTTGACGGCACGCCTCCGGGCGCTCCGGCGGGGCTGACTGTCGAATGGTACGGCCTCGTCCAGCAGGAGTTCTTCTCCGAGGACTTCGAGGGCGACGGCTCGCCGACCTTCGCGGAGCTTGGCTGGACGACGGGCGGCGCGAGCAACGACTGGCAGATAGGGACGCCGAACGCGCAGGGCGGCGACCCATCCGGAGCCTACGGGGGGACGTTCTCGATTGGCAACGACCTGACCGGGCTCGGGACATACCTCGGCCAGTACGAGAACGGCCTGGCACTCGAAAGCAACATAATCTACTCCGACCCCATCGACTGCACCGGCTACACGAGCGTCTCGCTGCAATTCCAGCGCTGGTTCGGCGCCGAGTCTGCAACCTTCGACCATGCCTACGTCGAGGTCAGCACCAGCCCGAGCGGTCCATGGACTGAGATATGGAGCCACAGCGGGGCCACAGTCGGGGCCACCGCTTGGAGCCAAGTCACGTACAACATCGGGGCCGTGGCGGACAACCAGCCAGCGGTCTACATAAGGTTCGAGATGGGCAACACCGACGGCAGCGTCGTCGGCTGCGGCTGGAACATCGACGACATGGAGTTGCTCGGCTGGACTGCCGGTACGCAGCACAACACAGTCAACTGGACGCTCTCGGCCGACGACGGCGCGGGCGCTGACGACGTGGACCACTACAACGTATATCGCTCGAACCAGCAGACCGGACCTTGGGACGCGACGACGCTCATCGACACCGTGCCGGCCGGTACCGCGACTTACGTGGACCCGGACAGGGGCGAGTTCGACGGCGTGAACTGGTGGTACGTCATCAGGGCGATGGACGACAGGCCCGCGGCCCCGGCGCCCGACGAGGGTGGCGGTGAATTCGGTGGTTTCGGTGATGCTGGCGCCCCGGCCGGTGGCGGCTTCGGCGACGCTGGCGGCGCTGGCCTTGGCGCTCGCCCCCGCGCCGGCGGCGGCCGACGCCTACCTCCGCGTCATCGCGCAGCGGGCGCCGGTCCACACCGGCCCCGGCGCCCACTTCCGCGACGTCTACGTCGCCGAGCGCGGCGAGGTGTTCCCGGTGCTCGAGCGCGGCACCCGCGGCTACTGGTTCCGCATCGAGCTCGAG
>DAIRED010000159.1:0-5089 GCA_036795795.1 Thermoplasmatota archaeon
GTAAAAGCCGCGGCCGACGCGCGCGAAACCTGGGGCCGCATGCCCTGGCACGCCAGGGCCGCCATCTTCCTGAAGGCGGGCGAGCTGCTGGCCACCACCTGGCGCCAAACCCTGAACGCCGCCACCATGCTGGGCCAGAGCAAGAACCCCTACCAGGCCGAAATAGACTCCGCCTGCGAGCTGGTGGACTTCTACCGCTTCAACACCTGGTTCGCCGAGCAGATCTACGACCAGCAGCCGCTCTCCCCGTCGGGCAGCTGGAACTACCTGGACTACCGGCCGCTGGAAGGCTTCGTCTTCGCGGTAACGCCGTTCAACTTCACGTCCATCGCCGGCAACCTGCCAACCGCGCCGGCCATCATGGGCAACACCGTCGTGTGGAAGCCCGCGTCCACGTCCTTGCTCTCGAACAACCTCCTCATGGAGATTTTCGAGGAAGCTGGGTTCCCCGGCGGCGTCATCAACTTCCTGCCTGGTTCGGGCGAGACGGTAGGCAAGGTCGTGCTCAACGACCGCAGGCTGGCAGCAATCCACTTCACCGGCTCCACCGCGGTCTTCAGCAAGTTCTGGCAGACCCTCGGCGCGAACCTGAAAACGTACAAAGCGTACCCGAACCTCGTCGGAGAGACTGGCGGCAAGGACTTCATCTTCGTTCACCCGTCCGCAGACGTTGAAGCCGTCGCGGTGGCAGCTGTCCGCGGCGCGTTCGAGTACCAGGGGCAGAAGTGCTCCGCGGCCTCCAGGATGTACGTGCCGAAGTCTCTGTGGGAGCCAATCAAGAAAAACATCGGAAAGATGCTCTCGGAGATACGGATGGGCGGGGTGGAGGACTTCGGCAACTTCGTGAACGCGGTCATAGACCGGTCGGCGTTCGACACGATAACTGGTTACATCGACAGGGCGCGCAATTCCAAGGATGCCGAAATAATATTCGGAGGCAAATCCGACTCGTCCAAGGGGTACTTCGTAGAGCCGACTGTGATACTCGCCAAGGACCCGCACTTCGTCACGATGGAGGAGGAGATATTCGGCCCGGTATTGACGGCCTACGCGTACGACGACGCCAAGTTCGAGGAGACGCTCCACCTCTGCGACCAGACCTCGCCGTACGCCCTCACCGGAGCCATCTTCGCGAGGGACAGGACCGCCGTCGTCAAGGCGGCGAGCGTCCTCCGCAACGCCGCCGGCAACTTCTACGTCAACGACAAACCGACGGGCGCGGTCGTGGGGCAGCAGCCCTTCGGCGGTGCGCGCTGCTCTGGCACGAACGATAAGTCCGGCTCGTTCACGAACCTGCTGAGTTGGATAAGCGCCAGGACAATCAAGGAGAACCTGGTGCCGCCGACGGATTACAGGTACCCGTTCATGGATGACGGCACCAAGTAAGCCAGCGCAGCATTTGGCCGCTCGTGCACCTGTAGGGGAAATCATCCCACAGGGATGCGCGGCGGCATACCAGTTAATTGTGCGCCTTCTGCGCCGCGATGAAGCACAGCCCCTTCTCGGTCAGCGCCCTCGCGGTTGCGTTGAGTGACTCGTGCTTGTCCAGGTAGTTCCTGGTGAGCGCCGGCATCATCCCCTTCGCCTCGACGTCCGCGCGCGGGAGGAAGTACTCCAGTATGTCCGACGGGTGCTTCCTGGACTGCTCGGTCGCTATCTCGCCGCCCTCGTGCTTTGCGCTGACGTTGGCCACCGACTTGGCCAGTTCCATCAGCTCGCCCCTGCGATTGTATGGCTGCCTGACTATGGACTTCCACGTCTCCGTGATGTGGTGCTCGAACCTCACGTTTTTCGTGAAGCCGAACTCCCCCCGGATGTAGTCAGAGGAACGGATCGTCTCGTTGTTTACGGAGTTGGAGAAGTTGAATCCGATGAGAGGCGTCGAGCCGTCCTCCCTGCTGAGGAGCTTCGCCGTCATGAGCGTCCAGAAAACGGAATACGGGTTGTCGTTGCCCATGTAGACCGATATCTTGAACTCGATGTCAACGCCGGCCTTGTATAACAGGTAACCCAGGATGACCGTTCCCGGGTTGATGTTCAGGACCTGCTTCACGCCGAATTTGGTGTGGTAGTAGAGGAACTCGTCTATCCAGGCGAGGGCGTGCTCGTTCGGCTGGCCCACGCCGCCGAAGTAACCCGTGATGGTCTCCGGACCCCCCAGGTGGACGTTCGAGCCGTCGGTGCCCTTCGTGTCCAGAGTCTCGCAGACGCTCGCCCCCAGCATCTTCATCGCCGCCTGGACCGCGGCCAAGTCACCGTCGGCCTCCTGCTCCTTCATCATCCGCACTCGGATGTACCGCCCGGGCATCAGCTCCTTCTTCGCGATTGCCTGGCGCGCCTCCTGCATCAGGAACGGGAAGTACTGGAGCGCGCTTATCTCCAGGGTGACCGGGGTGCGGCCGTCGAAGCACGAGGAGAGGTACTTGGCCGTGAGCACGCCCTTCCGGAAATCGTCGATGGAGACGAATGCCTCGTCGTCGATTTGCCGCTGAAGCCAGTCGAGCCCCTTGATGTGCCCCTTGTGCCCGCCGTTCTTCAGCTTCCTGGTCAAGCTTTCGATGCTGCCAGATTCGCGGTGCTTCTTGTTTATCTCCGCGACGCCTCCGTGCTTGTCTATCAAGCGATGGAGGTCGCTCATGAGGGGGTTGTCTCCATCGGCCAAAAAGTCGTTCACTTCCTTCACGCGCTTACCTGGTATCCCGAAATTCGCGTCACCCATGTCGCAAGCCCCCAGAACTGGTTTTAGAATAACGACTCATCGTTATTAACCGTTTCGCCCCGCTGCGAGCGCAGATTAAAATACCACGTCCCGATTTGGATTGATGGAGGGTGCAAGGTGAAGCGAAGGACGGTCGCGAGCGCAGACAGGCTCACGGGCCAGGCAGCGTTCAAGACCCTCGCGAGGGCGAGGGAGCTCGAGCGCAAGGGCGTGGACATCTGCCACTTCGAGATTGGCGAGCCGGACGGTCCGTCGCCTCCGCACGTCGTCGAGGCCGCGAAACGGGCGCTGGACGAAGAATTCACGCACTACGTCGCCTCGCCGGGCATACCCGAGCTGAAGGAGGCCATACGCGACGAAGTCGAGGCCACCAGGGGATTCCGTCCGGACTTGGACCAGATACTCGTCACTCCGGGTGCGAACCCGATAATCTACTTGGCGGCGTCTGTCTTGATGGACTCGGGGGACGAGGTCATCCTCCCCGACCCGGGATTCATGACCTACCAGTCCGTCTTCAACTATCTCGGAATCCGGATGCGCGGGATGAAGCTCCGCGAGGAAAACCGGTTCAGGATGAGCCCGGGTGACGTGAGGGACGCGCTCTCCGAGAGAACAAAGCTGATAATCATGAACTCACCGCAGAACCCGACTGGCTCGGTGATGACGCCGGCCGAGGTGGACGAGATGGCCGACATTTCCGAGCAGAGCGGGACCTTCCTGCTGACCGACGAAATCTACGGCAAGCTCACCTACGACGTTGAGCACCACTCCCCCGCACCACGCGACGGATGCAAGGAGCGGACGATTCTGCTGGACGGCTTCTCGAAGGCCTACGCGATGACGGGTTGGCGCCTCGGATACTGCGTCGGCCCGAAGGACGTCATCGCCAAGATGGGGCTGCTGCTCGAAACGTCGGTGTCCTGCACTACGTCCTTCGTCCAGAAGGGGGGCGTGGCGGCGTTGAAGGGGCCACAGGATTCGGTCGCTGCGATGAGGGCTCAGTTCCGGAAGCGGAGGGACGCCATCGTCGCGGGATTGAACTCAGTGCCGAACGTCAGCTGCGTCGTACCAGACGGGGCGTTCTACGCCTTCCCGAACATCACGAAGACTGGGATGACGAGCGAGCAATTCGCCGAGCACCTGTTGAACGACCTGGGCATCGCTGCGCTACCGGGAACGGCATTCGGTCCCGGCGGAGAGGGGCACGTCAGGTTCTCGTACGCGACGTCGCTGGAGACAATCGAGAAGGCCGTGGCGAGGATGAGGGAGCGGCTATAGGGCTCCCATTGGTTTGAGCCGAATACCCATATCGGGCTCGAAGGTCCGATGCCGTCATTCAAGGTACACGCAGAAAGGCACCGGCGCATACCCTTTTCCATCAAGCTTGAACGCCCCAGCTTGCTCCTTCACCGGGTCGACGACGAGCGCGACGTGGGCCTCCCCCGAGAACATCGCCTTCTGGGTTGCGACATCTGTCTCGGAGATGAAGCAGCCGAAGCCGGGATGGCTGTGGTACCACCCGACGATGACGTAATCCGGTTTCGTCTTGGCCAGCTCGGCCGCCAAGCCGTCCAGTCCGCCTCGCGAGAACTTCACGCCGACCTGCGTGGCCTCGAGCTCGGTCGTCACGGCGCTGGAGGCGACCGCATAGGCCTTTCCGCCGTGGACGCGCATCTCTCCCAGCAGGAGCCCCATCACCTCCAGCCGCTCGTCGACGTGGGCGAGGGCGTGCTTCCTCAGCGCCTCCTCGGCCTTGCTGTCCAGGTATAGCGCCTGCACATCTCCCTTGCGGGGCCTGCACTCCTCCACGCCCCAAGGATGCGGCATCGAGCACTTCGGCGGCTGCGCCTCCCTCACGGGGTTCGGTGTGTGGCCGACTATCTTTGGCTTCCGGCTCATGGCAGCACCCTCGGCGCCGGCGCCTCCGCGACGACGACCGGCGGGGCGTATCTGTGTTCCCGGAAGTACGAGGCCGCCGTCAGGCAGCTCTCGCTGGCGTACGGGTTTTCCGGGTTTGGATTCATGAGCAGGCTCTCGAGGCCCTTCACGAAGCTCGATAGGTTTGACGAGAACGACCAGTCGTCAAGAAGTTTCGTGCAGACGTAACCGCCGTCCCGGGCGAGCATGATATTCGGATGGAAAATCGGGGTCTGCCATCGCACGATGGGCTTCTCGTATGGGTATTCCCCGGTGACGATGATTTTCAGCGAGTGCTCGTAGCCGTGCGCCACCCGGCCGTCCCTCATTACGGGGCCAGGGGTCTTGACGAGCGTCACAGAGATTTCCAGAGGGAATCCGTTCTCGGCGCCCGCTGCATCGAAGCGGTGCCGCAGGTTGCGCCGGCACATCTCCAGCTCGTTGCGGACCCTC
>DAIRED010000160.1:0-5064 GCA_036795795.1 Thermoplasmatota archaeon
GTGCGCAACGTCTCCACGCGAGGCTACACGCAGTTCATCTCGGTCGGCCCGTGCCGCCAGTGCGGGGGGAGCGGCCCAATCCAGCGCAACCCCTGCCAGAGCTGCAGGGGGACGGGCAAGGTCCAGAAGACCAGCGATTTGGAGGTGCGGATACCCGCCGGCGCCGAATCGGGCACGCGCCTGAGGCTCGCCGGAATGGGGATGCCCGGGCCGGCCGGAGCGCCATCGGGGGACATGTACGTCGTCATCCACGTCCACGACGACCCGAGGTTCGAGCGCCACGGGCCGCACCTGATTGCTTCGCTGCCAATCGGATTCGCCACCGCCGCGATGGGCGGGGAGGTCGAGGTCGAGACGCTCGACGGAAAGGCCATGCTCAAGATACCTCCGGGGACGCAGCCGGGAACGACCTTCAGGCTCCGCGGAAAAGGGATGCCATCCATGGAAGGCCGCGGCAGCGGCGACCTCCACGTCCACGTCAGCGTCGACGTCCCGCGCAAGCTCAACTCGGAGCAGAAGAGGCTGCTGAAGGAGTTCGACGAGGCGGGGAAGAGGAAAGGCGTCTTCGGTTGATATCACCATTCCACTGTCCACATCACATCAGTAGGGACGTTGATCCAGTATCCTTGCCCGCGCTGCAGGACATTCCCGTCGGGCAAAGGTTGAGTCAAGTATTCAGCCCCTCCATCGAAGCCCTCGACGATTGTCGCACCCGTCTGCACCTTCAACATTCCGACTGTGTAGGTTGAGTCGTCTACCACCGGGTAACCCACAAGGTTCCAGCCAGCCTTTAGCAAGATATCGTTCGAGGTCGGCAGGAAGCCTTCTACGTTGAGCGTCGTCCCCGGGGCCGTGACGTTCAGCCAGAATCCCTGCGTGTGCGATATCTCCTTAAGGTCGTCGAGAAAGTCTGGAAGGACAGTGAAGTTGGTCTTCCACAGGTCTGCCTGACCCGGGGTGTATACCATCATCTTGTCCCAACATCCGGCAATCGACGACAGAGCCGCACTCAGCGATTCATCCTTCAAGACCAGGGGAATGGAGACGAGGTTCCAGCCCATCGGGAGAGCCCTCGAGTACGATGTTTTTGAATCCACGCCTATGGAATCGAGAATCGGAGATGCATCGCCGCCACTGTGCAGGCTGGCCCGCACCCGTATTGTGCTGTAGACTGCGGGGTTGATCGACGAGATATCGATAACCGATTCCATCCTGTCGAGGAACCCTGGTATCGTGTTATTGGATGCGTCCAAAACTGAGATGGACACGTAGGTCGAGGGGTCGTAGTCCGTCTTTTCGACGTAGATTTTACCCCAAGTCGTCTCCTTCAACGGTATGTTCCGCGAAAGCAGCGAGCCGGCACCGAAGTAGGCAGTGCTGCCAGGATATGCCCCGATTAGACTGTACCTCAGGTAGTCCCACGACGAGATAGATATCGCCGTCGTTGAGAAGGATCCAAACCGGATTAGATTCGCCGCCGAGGCGACCGTGTATGCGCCTGGAGCGTCTATCCTCAAGACGCCGTCGACGTAGACCTTCAGGTCCCTGCCGAGTGCCCCGCCACGGGTGATCCGGTACACGTGGTATCCGTCCGTCGTGTTCATACTGTACACGAGGTTGGCGTAGTCCAGCTCGATTCCGTTCGCACGGAAGAGCAGCAATTCGACGCTCCTCCCGTCGTAGAACTCAATCTTTTGCGGCGCTGGGTCGCTGTCCTGCACCCACACGCGCGCCTCAATCGTGAAGTTCGTGAACCGGGATATCCCCCACGACCGGTAGAAGTAGCAGTACGTCCCTGATGCGTAATCGTTGATGGTGAGTATTCCGTTAGACACGCTGCGGAGCCCCGTGCTTCCCGTGATCGACCAGGCCGGGCTGGCGCTCTCCGGAATAACGTCCCCTTCGTACTTCAGATCCCATATCTCCCTCATCGTCGCCTGGCTCCCGCTCACGACGGCGTTCGTCTTTGACATCACGCGGGTCTCGTTGTCGTAGTGGTCGGTCCAGTCGTGGACGTTTAGGGATGAAACCGCCTCGTTGTTGGTCTCATCGGTCTCGAGGATGACGTTTGAGGGGTCGACCTGGACGCGCACGTCGTACGTACCTTTCTCCGTGGGCGTCCAAGCCTGCGCCACCAAGGTCTTATTGAGAGTCTTCACATTCACAAGCTGAGTACCAATCATTTCCATCCCGTGCATGAACCTCACTTCGACATTGTCTGCCCTTCCGCCTCCGTTCCTTATCGTGGCCTGGATTGTCGCAAGCCACCCCTTGTCCACCCTGTCGTTGGGGAGGAAGGCGATGCCGGACACCGTCACGTTGAGGTCGGCGGCATCATAGCCAAGCGTGATGATTATCGTTCGCGTCTGGTCCATCAGCGGCTCGGGCACAGCCCACCCCGAAACGTATCCCGGCTTCGCGGCGCTGACGTTGTGGCTGGTGTAGCTCACTTTATGGCTTGTGTTCTGCCAGTATTCGGCAGCCTGGATGTAGCGCACGAATCCGTCAAGGGCGGTCGTGAAGTTCGCGTCGTAGGTCCCGTTCGCGTTATCGGTCACCCGGAGGGCTGCCCCAGCGAGCGGCTCGAAATGAGGATTCTGGACCAGGACGTTCATGAACCACCTGGCCTCGATGTCGCTCAGACTATCGATGAAATACACATGAGCCTTGTCGAAGGTCGTATTGATGAGGACGAAGTGGGAGCCCGCATCGAGGGCAATACCTGGGGATATCCCCGCCCCAACCACCGTGGAGTTGGCGAAGGTTGCGTTGGAGTTCACGCCTTCAAGTGCGGTGCTTGGATAGACATCGACAAAAACCCTCTCTACTCGCTGGAGTTCGTGGACGTTCTCCAACGACATCCCGCTGAAAGCGGCGTTCTCGATGCGGAGCCCGTCGATGGTCGACCACGACTCGACCGGTCCCTTTACATACAGGCCCGAATACGGGCAGTCGGTGATGTTGGTGTTGGAGATGCCGACTCGACCACCTTCGAGGTAAATGCCATACTGGCTCATCGAGATGTTGCACCCGTTGATGAAGCCGTCCCAGTCCTTGCCGCGTATCCCGCAGGCGCCGTTGTTCTCGATTCGGTTTCCGTACGAGCCCACGCCCATTCCCTCTCCGTAAATGCCGTCGGCTGTGTTGTTGTGGATGTAGTTGGGACCCATGTTACCAATCTGAGCTGTCGAATTGATGGAAACAATGCCAATCCAGTTGTGGTGGACCTCGCAGTTGGTTATAGTCGGTCCGCCCATGACGAAGTCGTAATGAATACCCGTTCCGAAGCAGTATCGCACTTCGACGTTGTCCAGCATCGGGAACATGGAGTTGTTGACGAACAGGCCTTCGGTTGCGTACTCTATCGTCCCGTACATCATCTGCCTGAATCCACCGAAGCCTCCGACCCGTATCCCGCCCCAATCCCCAGGCGAGGGCGTCGGATCAGCGGACGTGAACGTGACTCCCAGCCCCATGCCATCCACGTTGAACCCGCCCCTAATCTCCAAGTATATCCCCCCGCCCATCGGGTCGAAGGAGCACGTGTTCGGGCCGTTTATCATCAAGGTATCAGACGGCATCACGGTCAATGGCTCGTGGAAGTAATATGTTCCCAATCCCCCTGTGACAGCTCCGGCTGAGTTGAGCACGAGGTCGTCGAGAGTCCAGGTGACGCCCGAGTCAGGCGTGGAATAGGCTCGAGCGCTGGGTGCGGTGAACGCGAGAGAGGCGAACGCAGCCATCACAGTGCAGCACACAACGAGCAACGAGACGCCCTTCCGTGCGCGAGAATCCCCTTTCAGCCTAGCAAGTAAAACTATGCCCTCGCTCAACATGCGGCATTCATTGGTTGGACCGTATTTTAAGCTTTGCCGTCACTCAACGGAAAAAAGGTTATGCCCTCTTGCTGTTGATGGGCTGGAATGACCCGCAAGACCATCGGCATCATGACCTCCGACTTCCGCCTCTTCTACGACCTGGCCGAGGCACTGAAATCGATGGGGCTGCAGTTCACGAGCCTCACTTTTAAAGGCGCCGTTCCACCGCACGTCGGCGTCGTCCTCACTTCCGCGCAGGAGCTGGACGACGTCTTCTTCGAGCCGAAGCTCGCCGCTGACGGGAACGTCAAGACGGCGGTGCGCCGCAGCTTCATCCTGCTGGCGGGGCGCGAGCGCGCGGACCATCTGATTGTCGGCGTCGACCCCGGTGAGACGCCCGGCGTCGCTGTCCTGTTCAAAGGCCGCGTCCTGGAGGCGCACATCGCGCGCTCCCCGGAGGACGCCGCTGCGCAGGTGCTGGAGATTTGCGCAGACTACGCCGCCGAGCGCACGGTCGTCCGCATCGGCCACGGTGACGAGGACAACAGGAACCGCATCCTCCGCCTGGTCTGCGGCAAGGTGGACCGCTGCGAGATAGTGGACGAGACGACGACGACGTCGCCGAGCACGACCGACATGGACTCGGCCGCGACCATTGCCAGGACCTGGGGGTATTCCATCACCGAGCCCGCCCGGGTGTCCCCCCGGCCGGGCAAGGTCCGCGACCTCCAGCGCAAGTCGCGGATAGAGAGCAACGGCACCCTCACGCTGTCCAAGGCGGAGGCGAAGGCCGTGGCCGACGGCAGGCTGACGATGGAAGAGGCCGTAAAGATGCGGAAGAGAGCCCGGTGATTACGAGGGGTCTTCGCCCGAACCGGACATCCGCAGCAGCTGCCGCAGCGCCGTGTCGTAGGCGTCGCCGCTCGATACGAGCATCGATTTCGCCATCGGCGCCAGCGATTTGCCGAGGTCCGTCTCCTCGCGCCCGAATTTCCAGAGGCGGTTCGCCTCCTGGCCCATCGCGATGTAGAAAGCGAGCGCGACGGAGCCTTCCCTGTGCGCGAGGGTCTGCTGCCTGTCGAGGAACTCGCAGGCCGCGGACTGGCCCCCGTGCTTGTATTCGCGGGCGACGGCATCTGCTAGCGAGCCACATTGTCCCAGCGTGCAATACGTGGGCAGCGCCGCGTTCATCGTCGCCTTCCTCGCCTTGCCAGCCGCCTGCTTGACGGTGTTCATCGGCTGGCCG
>DAIRED010000161.1:0-5038 GCA_036795795.1 Thermoplasmatota archaeon
CAAGCCGATGGAGATAATTGCGAAGGTCATGGCGTACAGCGGCTCGAACCTGACCGGCCAGGTCCTCCAGTGGAAGCTCTCGACGGAGCCAAGCTACCACGCCGTCCCGATGTCGCAGATTGCGGGCGCCTACTACGGCGCGTTCATACCTGGCCAGGCCTCCGGAGCCACGGTGCAGTACTACATCCAGGCCTCGGACGCCTCGGGCAGGAGCGAGACCAGCCCCATCATCGGGTCCCCCGACCCGCACGTTTTCACCACGGGATGACGGGCGCGCGAGCCAGGTGGGCATGGCCCGACGCAGCATGCGCAAGGGTTATAAAACCCGAACCCTTTGCGCCGCCCAGCGGGCATATGGTCTAGCGGTTATGACGGGTGTCTCACACACACCAGATCTCCGGTTCGAATCCGGATATGCCCATTCGATTCATTTTATTACGAACACGAGAATGGGCATATCCGGAAAGGACTAGCGGTCTCCGTCATATACCGAACAAGGAGCTAGTCCGTCTCTTCGGCGAGAGCTTTATCCTTCTGAATCTCGCCGAAGTTCATTATTGGAAACGAACTTGGACCGACACCATTACATACCCGCCAGCGCAATATCTGCCCGTGGATTCCGAGGCTTTCGTCAAGGCCGTGGAGGAGCGCATCCTCCCCATCGCACCAATCGTCGAGTTCGCAATCAAGAAGCAGCTCAACGAGGTTGGCGCCGACCGCTCGTCGCTCACGCCAGACCAGGCTATGAGGTTCATCGACAAGATGACTGGCGCGCTCGACCTGTTCGCCGGCCCGACGAAAGCGCTGGAGGCGAAGCAGTTCATGCTCAAGGCGCTGAGGCGCACGGCGCCCGGCTACCTAGAAGCCAAGGAATGATTTCAGCGCAACTTCCTCATCGACGCCTCGATTCTGACGCCTCTCTCGCCGAGTTGGCGCAGCACCGTCTCGAACAGCGCCGCGTCGCGGCCCAGGCTCTCCGGAAGGACGACACCGGGCTCGCGTATCTTCCCCTCGAGCATCATCCTGGCCACGATGGCGCAGGTGAACCCCGTCGTGCGCGACATCGAGGTCGCGCCCCATACGGGGTCGTAGCTGTCCAGCAAATCGAACACGTGCTTGGCGCGCCCCCTGCCGACCGTCCCCGTCGCCTCGACCCTCATCACGGTCATGTCCTCGTCGCCCGGCCTCATCTCCCACATCGGGAAGAGGAGCTTCGACGTCAGGTCTATCGGCTTGACCTTCGCGCCGCCGACGTCCAGGGGCTTCTGGCCGAAGAATCCTGTTTCTCTCAACACGCGCATCAGTTCCGCGTGGCCGGGGTAGCGCAGCGTCATCTCGCGCATGTCCCTGGCCTTCACGGTGTCCAGGAGGGTGCGCAGGCCGTCGGAGTTGAACGCTTCCAGAGTGCCGATTCCGGGGAAGTCTATCGTCTCCGCTCCGGACAGTGCCTCGAGGACTACGGTCCTTCCGTCCCTGACCAGCCTCGCCGGGCGGGTGTACTCCTCGACGACGTCGATGGGGGAGAATCCGGCCTTGTACTGGTACGGCCACGTGCGGACTTTGGGAAGGCCCCCGACCATTATCGTCAGGTCCTCGATGGAGTCCATCTCCGAGGCTATTCGCCCGGCCATCATGTTGCTCAGACCAGGGGCGACGCCGCAATCGACGACGGCGGTCGAACCGGCCTTCTTGGCCGCCTTGTGCAGGACGCGCGGGTCCTCCGGCATGAAAGAGATGTCGCAGCAGTCGGCGCCAGATTCGACGACGGCCTTGACTGTCGCGAGGCCCATGAAGCCCGGCACCGCGCCGATGGCCAGGTCGAAATCCCCGGCGAGCTTCTTGACCGCGGACGGCGACGACAGGTCGGCCAGCACGCCATTCAGGCCGTGCTCCTTCTCCAGGCGCTTCAGGACGTCGGCCCTCACGTCCGACACGGTGACGTCGGCCTTGGCCCTCGCCTTCAAATCCCTGGCAATCAGGCTTCCGACCCTCCCAGCTCCGAGCACGACGACGCGTTTCATTCGCTCACCCATGGCGCGGGAAGCCTTGGGGCTAAATAGAGTTTCCCGGCCGGCAATCCTTTTATCCTCCCATCGGGATACGCTGTCGGATGATTTATTTCGACGAGGAGCTGGCCGTCGCGCTGATTAAGGTCGCCATGGCGATGTTCTGCGGCAGCCTCATCGGCCTGGAGCGCGAGCTGAAGGAGAAGCCCGCCGGCCTGCGCACGTTCATGCTCATCACTACTGGCTCGTGCATGTTCGTCATCGTCGGGGCGTACCTTTCCGAATCGTGGACCGGGGCCTCCGACCCGGGCCGCGTGGCCGCGCAGGTCGTGACGGGCATCGGTTTCCTCGGAGCTGGCACCATCATCCACTCGCGCGGCTCCGTGCACGGGATGACGTCCGCGGCGACGATATGGATGTCCGCCGGCATCGGCGTCGCCATCGCGGTAGACCTCTTCCTCCTCGCGCTCATCGTGACGTTCTCCGTCCTCGGGATGCTCGTCGGCCTGCGGGCGCTTGAGACGCGCATCGGGACGAAGGGGAAGGACAAGTACCGCTGCCGCATCCTCGTGAAGGACACGGAGATACTCGAGCGCGTCTCGGAGGACATCGAGGGGCTCGGGAGCCACGTGCGAATCCAGCAGATGCGCAAGCACGACGGCGGGATTCAGATAATACTCCTCTGCCAGCTCACAGCGAACGAGGGGGTCCACCTCCAGAACATGCTGGCGAAGCTCGAGGGGGTCGCGAGCGTGGAGCTGGAGCCGGCGTAGAAAAGCGCGCTCAGGTATTGTGCTTTACAGAACGGTTCGACGTATGAAAATTACTTCAGCCGTATCGTTTCCAGATTCATGGGGGCGCGAGTCTCTATCCCGAACTTCTTGTATATCGAGCTCGCGAAGTCGCTGCACTTGAACTCTTCGCCGTGGCCTATGATTATGCGCTCCGGCTTTGGGTCCAAATTGTCCACGTACGCCATGAGCTGGCCGCGGTCCGAGTGGCCGGAGAAGCCGTCGCAGGTCTCGATGTTGAGCTTCACGTCGACGGTTATCTGGTTGCCGCGCTCGTTCATCGGGATGGACTTCCACCCGCGCTGGATCTTGCGTCCCATCGTGCCCTCCGCCTGGTAGCCGACGAAAATCAGCGAGCAATTCGGGTCCGACGCCCACGCCTTGAAGTACTCCATGACCGGCCCGCCGTTCATCATGCCCGCCGTGGCGAGGACGATGCAGGGGTCCGGGTCGTTCGCGATGCGCTGGCGCATCTCCTGGCTGTCAACGCGCTTGAAAATCTTCGACAGGAACGGGTTCTCACCCATCTGGAATATCTGCGTGCGCAGAGACGAGTTCAGATATTCCGGATAAGCGGTGTGAATAGCAGTCGCCTCGAATATCATGCCGTCCAGGTAGACGGGGACCTCGGGAATCTGCTCGGCACGCATCAGGTCCTCGATGACGAGCATCATTTCCTGCGAGCGCCCGACCGCGAAGACGGGGATGATGATGCGCCCCTTGCGGGCGACCGTCCTCGCCAGCGTCTCGCGTATCTGCGCGGAGGCCTCGTGGCGGGTGGGCTGCATGTCGTGGTAGCTGCCGTACGTGGATTCGATGATGAGCGTCTCGAGCCTGGGGAACTTGTTGACCGCCGGGTTGAAGAGCCAGGTCTTCTCGTACTTCATGTCGCCGGTGAAAGCCACGTTGTACATCCCGTCACCCACGTGGAAGTGCGAAATCGCAGAGCCGAGGATGTGGCCGGCGTTGTGGAACGTTAGCCGTACGTCGGGGCTTATGTCGGTCGTCTCGCCGTACTTGAGCGGTATGCAGTGCTTGACCATCTCGCGGACGTGCGCCGATTCGTACGGCGCCTTCTTTGCCTCGCCAAACGAGACGCGGATGTAGTCCAGCAGCATCAACGACATCAGATCGCGCGTCGGCGGGGTGCAGTAAATCGGACCGTCGTAGCCGTATTTGAACAACGCCGGTATGAGGCCCGCGTGGTCCAGATGCGCGTGAGTCACGACGACCGCGTCCAGCGTGTCCAGCGGCATCACCTCCGGTACGCTGAGGTACGGGGTGTCCTCGTCGTTCGAGGGCATCACGCCGCAGTCTATCATGACCTTGCTCTCCCTCGTCGAGAGGAGCGAGCAGCTGCGGCCGACCTCGCGGAAGCCGCCGAGCGTCGTCACGCGGATGAACGAGTCCTGGTAGACCATGTCGCGGGCCAGGCGCCTGCCGAGCTTCTTGAGGAACTCGCTGCGCTCCTCGTGGACCTTGCGCAGGTAGCTCCGGACCTCGCTCACGGTCTTGGACGGAATCGGCGACGCCCGCACGACGCGGGGGGCCCAACCAATCTTCTTCTTCAGCTCGTTGAGGATGGCGCCGTGCTTGCCGATGACCAGGCCGGGGGAAATCGCCTCGATGGTGACCTCGCCGGTCTCGGACTCGAAGAAGATGTTCTGAATCTCCGCCTCGGGCGGCGACATCTCCTTGATTATCTCCTCCGCCTTTTCGGTCGCAATCAGGAGCGACGGGTCGGGGCGTATCGTCACGCGCCTGCGCAGGCCCTGTGCCAGCTGCCTCACGATGTCGTTGTCGTCAGCGAACTCCTCGAGGCTCTTGGTGTAAAGCACGATTGCGGGGCCTTCCAGCTCGATGCGGGTTATCTGCACGCTCTCTGGCACGACGCGGCGCACGACCTCGTGCGCTTCCTTCAGCACGCTCTCTACGCTCATCCAGTCACTTCAACCTTTTTCAACTGAGCTTCATCTTGGAAATCCTCTTCTGGATTTCGTCGTCTGTGAGCTCCTTGAAATCTTTTTTCGTGATGATGGCGATGTTCATGCCGTCGCCCGAGGCCGAATCGCGCTTCATCGACGCGTGCAGCCCCCTGATGATGAGGTCGACGCCCTCGCTGGCGGAAAGACCCTCCTGGAAGTGATCCTCAAGAACGCCATAGACGTACGGCGAGCCCGAGCCGGTCGTGACGTACGTGTCCGGGATCGAGCCGCCCGCGGCGTCTATCGAGTACACGTG
>DAIRED010000162.1:0-5020 GCA_036795795.1 Thermoplasmatota archaeon
GAATTCGCGGCCTCGTCCGGGACGGCAGTGGAGCGGGTCGCCAAAGTCGCGGCCACGCGAGTCCCCGCCAAGGCCAGGGTGCTCACACATTGCAACAGCTCGGCAGCCGTGGCATCAATCATCCGAGCGCACCGAGACGGCGGCGTCGAAGCGTACTGCACCGAGACGAGGCCGTGGCGCCAGGGAAGGATAACCGCCCGAGAGCTCGCCGACGCTGGCGTGCCCGTGACGATGGTCGTCGACTCCGCCGTCGGGCTCCTGATGCCGAAGATGAACGCGGTGCTCGTCGGCGCGGACGCCGTGGAATGGGACGGAAGCCTGCTGAACAAGGTCGGGACGGTGCAGCTGGCGTGCGCCGCGGCGAGGTGCAAGGTGCCGCTGATTTGCTGCGCCGAGAGCTACAAGTTCGTCCCGCCGAGCCAGCGCGGGAAGCGCCGCGAGATAGAGTTCCGCGAGTCGCTGGAAGTGCTCGACGGGGTCGATTTGCCCGGGGTGAGCATCTGGAACCCCGTGTTCGACCGCACCCCTCCGGAGCTGGTCACGGTGTACGCGACGGAGCACGGAGAGTGCGCGCCTGCCGGTGCGCTTGACTTTTCTAGGATGCACCTGGAGGGGCTTTAAACAGGACTGGAGGGATTGGGATGTACAAGGTCAAGGAAATACACATAGACGCTGGCGAGCACACGGTGATACTTAGCGAGAAGGATGCTAAGAACCTCGGAGTCCGCTCGCTCGACCGCGTGCGCGTCTTCACCAAGGAGTGCACGGTCACCGCCATCGTCGAAATCAGCAAGGAGATGATTGCCGAGGGAGAGGCGGGGCTGCTGACGGCGACCCTGCAGGCCGTCTGCCCCGGCGGGGAGAAGCTGGTGGACATCCTCCCGGCGGAGAAGCCAGAATCGGTGGAGATAATTAAGAAGAAGCTCGAGGGAGGGACGCTCACCTCCGGGGAGATACGAACATTGGTCAAGGACATGGTCAACCACAACCTCTCCGACATCGAGCTCACCGCCTACGTCGTCGCCAACCAGGTAAAGCCGATGAACCTCGACGAGGTCACCGAGCTGACGAAGGCGATGGTCGAGACCGGCGACACCATCGAGTTCGACAAGAGGCCGATATTCGACTTCCACAGCATCGGCGGCGCGCCTGGCAACAAGATAACCATGCTCGTCGTGCCGATAGTTGCGGATGCCGGCCTCTACATTCCAAAGACCTGCAGCAGGGCCATCAGCAGCGCGGGCGGCACGGCAGACATATTCGAGGTGCTGTGCAACGTGGAGCAGACGAAGGAGAAGATAAAGAGCATCACCGAGACCATCGGCGGCGTCATCGTCTGGGGCGGTAGCGTGAACATGGCCCCCGCGGACGACATCATCATCCGCGTCGAGTACCCGCTTTCCATCGACCCCTACTCTCAGGTCATCGCGTCGGTGATGGCCAAGAAGAAGGCCGTCGGCGCCGATTACTTCCTGCTGGACATCCCCACGGGGCCGAACACGAAGGTCCCGGACATGAAGCTCGCCCGCAGCTACGCCAGGGATTTCATCGAGGTGGGTCGGAGGCTCGGGATGAAGGTCGAGTGCGCGATAACGTACGGCGGCCAGCCCATCGGCAGGTACATCGGCCCTGCGGCTGAGGCCAAGGAAGCCCTGATGGTCCTGGAGGGCAAGGGGGACCGCAGCACCAGCGTCCTCGAGAAGGCCACCGCGATGGCTGGCCTCCTCCTGGAGATGGGCGGCGTCGCGCACGGAAACGGCAAGCAGATGGCCAAGGAGAGCGTCTCGTCCGGAAGGGCGCTGGCCAAGCTGCGCGAGATAATCGCGGCGCAGGGCGGCAACCCGAACGTGAAGAGCGAGGACGTCCCGATGGGCAAGTTCAAGCTGGATGTGGTTTCGCGGCACGACGGCTACGTCACGGCGATAAACAACAAGTACGTGGTCAAAATCGTCCGCGCGGCCGGGGCGCCGAAGGACAAGGGCGCCGGGATGGTCCTGGAGAAGAAGCGCGGCCACAAGGTCGAGCGCGGCGAGGTGCTGTTCTCGGTCTATTCGGACAACGAGCGCAAGCTGGAGATGGCCAAGGCGGCGGCGCGGCGCTTCGACCCGTTCACGGTCGAGGGCATCGTCCTGGAGCATGTGCCAGGCAACTCCCGTGTCGTGGAGATGCTGAACACGGAATAATTGCCTGGAACTCGAGGGCGCTGGGAAAGTTTTATACGCCCCGGCGCGAGTATCCCATGGGGATTGCGATGGCAGATGCAAAGAAGGCGCCTCAGCGCAAGTTGAACAAGGAAGTCGAGGGCTACATCCGGCGCATTGGCCAGCTCAGGTCGCAGGGCAAGTTCGGCCGCGCCGTGCAGATGTGCGACAGGGCGCTCGAGGCCGCGGACGAACCGCTGATACGCAACGTGATATTGCAGTTCAAGGGCGACTCGCTCTACCGCGTCGGGCGCAGGGTGAAGGACGACAAGGTCGTCTCGCAGGCTCGCTCGTGCTACATGGCAGTCCTGAAGTCCAACCCGAACGACGCGATTGCCAAGAACGGCGTCGACAGGATTGATCGCTACTTTTGAGGCGTAAAAGATTATAACGCCAGCACGCTTTCACGATCCGATGAATGTAGGAGTAGTCGCCGTCCAGGGGGCAGTTTCCGAGCACGTGACGGCTTTCGAGCTGGCCATGGCCAACCTCGGCGTCCGAGGTTCCGTCGTCGCCGTCCGAACGCCGGCGGGGCTCGCCAAGGTCGACGCGCTGGCCCTCCCCGGCGGCGAGAGCACGACGATATCCAAGCTTCTAATCAAGTCCGGCCTTTTCGATTCCATAATCTCGCGAGCCCTCGATGGGATGCCGGTGCTGGGGACGTGCGCGGGGCTCGTTTTGCTGGCCAAGGAGGGGGACGCGCAGGTCGGCAAGACCGCGACGAAGCTGCTGGGGCTGATGGACATGCGCGTCTCGCGAAACGCGTTCGGGCGGCAGCGCGAGTCGTTCGAGGCTCCGGTGAAGCTGACCGGGCTCCGGGGCGGTCCATTCCCTGCGGTTTTCATCAGGGCGCCCGCAATCGAATCGGTGCGAGGGGGGTGCAAGCCGCTCGCATTGTTAGAGGGGCGCATCGTCGCCGCGCAACAGGGGGCAATCACGGCGCTGGCTTTCCACCCGGAGCTGTCGGGTGACCTGAGAATTCACGAGCGGTTCGTCTCGCGGGTGTAGGGGAAAAGAGTAATATATCCACGAGCCATTGACATACCGATGCAGGGTTTTGAATTCGTCACCAGGTTCCGCGAGGAGTGGGCGGGGCGCGAAAAGAATATCAAGGTAGCATTCTTCGCCTTGGTCGTCGTGGCAATGGCCAACCTGGCTTATGCGCTTTCGATGTCGTGGAGCTACGGCAACATCGCCGGCCCGGCGGGGGTCTTCTGCGGCGCGCACCACTATCTGGTGGTCCTCGCGCTGGTGTTCTTCGGTTACAAGATGTGGGACGGGGGGCCGATGGGCTGGTACGCTTCAATCATCACCATGTGCGTTGTCATCGCGGTCAGCTCGATAGAAGGCGCGTTGAATTCTCCCGCGGCCTTCGTCCACGCCGGAATCGCGGCGTTCGGCCTCGTCGGGTTGATGGCGGCCAGGAAGCAGTTCTGGCGGCACTCGATACACAAATAGTCTCCATCGTACGGTCAATGAAGCGCCAATCATCCCAATTCGAATGAGCGTTTTTCACAACTCTCGACTCAGTTTCTTTTGACAAAGGCTATATAATACAAACAACATTTATGTACAGGGATATACATGTTTGTCCACCCCTTCGGCACGAGCAGGGTTTTGGCTATTTTGGCAGTCGTTCTGATGGTCGCGGCGTCGTTCGGATTCGCTGCCGAATCATTGGCGGCCGATGAAGGGGCGGATTTCAATGGTTGGGGCGAGATGCCAGCCCGCGACTCTCCGGTGATCGAGGTCGGCGCGGCTCCCGCGGAAGTCGCTCAAGATTACCCCATCGAACCTGCTGCGACCCTGACAGAATTCTCGATTGCGGTCAACACGGGCTGGAGGCTGGTGTCGTGCCCTCTCGTGCCCGAGACCGCAGCGCTTCCCGGAGCGCTCGCAGACCTGGGCGGGGACACGACCTGGAACCGCGCCATGAGGTACACATCGCCAATCGCCGCCGACCCGTGGCAGCAATACAACGCCGGTTGGTCGAGCGCGCTCAACGACATGACGAGCATCGACAACAAAATGGGGTTCTGGCTAAACACGGCGACATTGGGAGATGCAATCCTGCGCGTGCGGGGATACACGCCCTCGTCGGTCAACACAATCGACCTCAAAATCGGATGGAACCTCGTCGGGTACCCGTGCCTCGAATCCAAGACTGTGTCTGCCGCATTGGGCGCACTCCCGTATACGGCCATCGAATGCTATGACGGGGCGGCGACCTACCGCCTCAGGACGATGGCGCCGACTGACACGATGAGCCCTGGAAACGGATACTGGATACAGGTCAGCGCGGACTGCGTCTGGACCATCGGCGACACGACGCCCCCGACCTTCGCGGGATTGACCTCCGCTGTCGATGCGGGCAGCGGTGGCGCAATAGACCTCTCTTGGAGCGCGGCCACCGACCCGTCCGGGCCGATCACCTATAATATATATCGAACTACCAGCGCTGGCGGGGAGAACTACGCCACGCCGACGTACACCACCTCGTCGACGACCTTCCAGGCGACTGGTCTGACCGACGGCACGCGGTACTACTTCGTCGTGCGCGCGGTCGACTCGGCCGGCAACATCAACACAAACACCGTCGAGCGCTCGGCGATACCGACGTCTCCCGACGCCGTTGACCCGTACATCATCTCAACAACGCCGGCCAGCGCGGCGACGGGAGTGGCAATAACCCAGTCCGTCGTCATCACGTTCAGCGAGAGCATCAACACCGGGACGTTCGCATATTCGTGCAACCCCAACCCCGGCGGCTGGAACGCTGCCTGGAGCACGGTAACGTACGCGAACGACCGCGTGACGCT
>DAIRED010000163.1:0-4970 GCA_036795795.1 Thermoplasmatota archaeon
GAGATCTTGCCCAAGGCCCGCCTGCCCTCGCCGCCGGCGGCGAGAACCAGAGGATGCACTTCACCATCGACGACGCGAGCGTAGCGGTGCAAGTCTATCCCCCGGCCGCTCCGGGCACGGACGAGACCACACTGAACTTGGGCTTGTGCTCGTGGACGCAGCTCAACGGCACATCGGTGCTGGTCCAAATGGTCTTCTCGCCCCACCAGCAGGTGCGCTACGCTCCCGGCGGATTCACGCAGGCTGTCGGCGACCGCTACGGCATGGGCCCCGAAGGCCAGTCCGTGCTCGCCGCGCTGGACTCGGCCAACACGTGGGACATAAAGATGAGCGTCACCGACGACGCGCCGACGCCGAACGAGGCCTCCGCGTTCGACGAGTTCGGATTCTACAAGTACACCTACCTCGGCGCGGCCGGGATACCGAACGGCGGCGCGGTCTACGGCTCGGGCGCGCCGAACACGAACAACGTCGTCATGACCCAGTCGGGCGACGACGTCGAGTTCTGCTCCAACTGCCCTTACACGCTCACGGTGACGCTCGCCAGCGCCCTGGCGGGCGTTGCGGAGCCAGCGAACACCATCCCGGGGACGGACATCAGCGTGCGCGGCGGCGAGCTCGCGGCGGAGAACTTCTTCGGCGCGGCCGGCTCGACAATCACGATGATAGGCGGCCCGCAGGTCTCGCGAATGTCCGAGCGGACGACCACGACGAGTTCGTGGGACGACGACGAGTTGTCCTTCTCACAGGTCATATGGGAAGTGAACATCCCCGGCGTCCCCGAGGACAGCTACGTCTCGACGATAACATGGGCTCTGACGAATTGAGGTGACGATGAAGGCGACGAAGCTCGCGGCATTGGCCCTGTGCGCGGCGATGCTAGCGACCGCTCTCGTCGCGGTTCCGACTCGCTCCGCGAACACGTCGAACGAGCTGATAGTGAGCCTGGCGTGCCCGTACCCGACCTACCAATTCTACGACGTGGCCTGGACGCCGGACGGCAACTCCGCCCTCTTCGTCGGATTGGACACCGGGACCGGCTACGCGGCGGCATGCTGGTGGTGGCCGGGGAACGCCACGTGGATGATAGCCAGCCCGATGTCGTTCGTCTCTCTGACACTGAGGTCGGTGTGCTGGGACCCGGCATACACGCGTTTCGTCGCCGTCGGCGACTGCACGGGGACCGGATATTTCTTCACGGTCTCCGCAATCGGCGGCAGGATATCGCCATCGACCTCGTCGATACTGGGGACGGCTGTGGTCGTCATCAACGACGTCGTGTTCTCGCCCACGGTGGGCTCGGTGTTCTTCGCCGGGAGGGCCACCTCGGGCACGACGGGGCCGATATGCTACAGGTTGAGCGGCGGCACGATAACGACGTACACCCAGGCCACCGCGCCCTATCCGGCAGGCGCGTGGTACGGCGTCGAGACGTACCCCGGCTACAACGCGCTGTACTTCGTCGGCAACACTGGCGGGGGCACCAGCCTCGTTTCTTACTGCATCAGCGGGGCAACATCCGCGGCTACGTTCGGCGGGGGCGCGCAGGCGTCCACGCTTTTCATGGACGTTGTCTACGACACGTATTCCGGCATGCTGTACGTCGCCGCCGGAATGCACACCGCCTCGACGAAGGGTTTCTACAAGATTTCGCTTTCAGGCTACACGCCCGACCTTATGACGGGCTATGGAACCGTGCCCACGTCCAACTACTTCCTGGGCATCGCCGTCGACAAGAGCGGCGTGAACCCCGGAAGGATGGTGCTCGTCGGTTACAACGGAACGTACGGAAGCATCTACGACGCATGGACGGACGCTGGCGGCAACACGCAAATCGCGAAGCGCAGCAACAACACCGTGCTATTCTCGGGTCTGTCGTTCAAGGCCGTGGCCGTGCGTCCATCGGGGCAGCCATTCGCCCTCATATCTGGCTCGGCATTCAAATACTACTACACATCGGCGGCCACGGGGATGACCGTTGACACGGCCATCCCGCACATCGACTACCTGGAACTCTACGACGCCGGGACCGGGACGAGCCGGCTGAACTCGCAGGTCGACGTGGACTCGGGGAGCGATGACATCTGCTACGACCTGGAGATTAAAGCGTGGCACAACTCCGGACAGACGAGCATCACCCAGGTTGACGTCGCGATGTGGTACGACGGCGGCGGGGCGGAGACCCAGCCCGCGCCATTCACCGATGCCGGCCACGAGAACACCAGGATATTCATGCGCTGGCTGCGCGGCGGGAGCCAGTTCGACCTCCTCTACCCCTTGTCGGGCGAGGCCGTGCTCGACGTGGGTAACTGCGGCTGGGCCGACTGGGGGGACCTCAAGAACGTCACGGTGGCGTTCCGCTTCTCCCTGCGGCAGCAGGTGCGCTTCGCGCCAGGCGATGGCACAGCGATGCCGTTCGGCGAGGCCGCCGGCGACAGGTACGGGACGGGCGCGAGCGAGCAGCAGTCCAACCCCGTGGCGCTTAACGCGCTGGGCTCGTGGAACATCCGCGTCACCGTCTGGGACGTCGGCGTCTCGCAGGCGAACGCCTACGACGAGTTCGGCATCTACCGTTACACCTACATCGGAAGCGCGGGCCTGCCAGGCGGAGGCTCGATTTATGGCTCCGGCCCGCCGAGCACGTCCGTCGCGCTGACGCCGAGCAACGAGGACGTGACGTTCTCCGCGAACTGCCCGTACCAGGTCCTCGTCTCCGCGACCGACCTCTGGAACGCCGGGCACACGACGTCCATTCCCGCGACCGCCCTGCAGGTTTTCGGCGGAACGATGGCCGCATGGGACGTCTTCACCATCGCGGGCGACAACATCTGGCTCATCGGGATGGAGATGCCGCTGACCTTCCAGCAACCTCAGGACACGGGCGTCACCACGACGACATCGACCGCGGATTTCAACCCGGATCTGGACCCGTTCATGATGCTGTGCAACGTGCCGGCTGTGGGCGAGGACCGCTACTTCGGCGTCCTCACATATTCGGTGGTGCATCCGTGAGGTACGCGACGCGTACGCTGGCGTTGTGCCTCTGCGCGGCGATGGCCGCGACGGCGCTCTCGTCTCCAGCGCGCTCCGCCGACACCGACAACGACTGGTTCGCTGCGATACCGGGGGCGCCGGCGAACACATACTTCTACGACGTGGCGTGGAGCAACGACGGCAAGCTCGCGTGCTTCGTCGGCTACACCTCCGTCGGTCCGGCGGGTGTGATATACTTCTACGAGCCCGCTGGCGACGTCTGGACCAAGGCGACGATGGCGGGCGGCGGGGACATCTACTCCTACCCGATGAAGACCGTGACGTACTGCCCCAACTCCTGGGACGGGCCGAAGTTCTTCGTCGCAGGGGGGACCGGCGGCGCTGGATACGTCTATTGGGTGGCTGGCCCAGGCGCCGACGTCCAATACTCCAGCTCGAGCATGTTCAACGGCGTCGAGGTCTGGGACTCAGTCTGCAATCCGGCGATAGACTCGATGGGCGCGATATACGTCTGCGGAAACACCGGCTCAGACGTCAGGGTGGTGGAGATTATCCTCTCAAGCGGCGGTTTCAACATGAAGACCTCGATGGGTGTCACGGGCAGCTACTGGCGCGGCATCGAAGTCGACCCCGTCTCGAACGACCTTTACATGGTCGGCAACAACGCCGGCGGTTCGCTGTACCACAGGTACAGGTGGAGCGACATGATGACGTTCCCACTCACATTCCCGTACGGGACCACGGTATCCGACATAATATTCGACTCGCACCACACCCCCAACCGCATGATTGCCGTCTGCGAGTACCAGGACGTCGGCGACGTGACCAGCGTCTACCAGATTACCAAGGGCGCCGACAGCTACGACGTCTTCACGCCCATCGGCCAGAGCCCAGACTACACTTACTTCGAGGCGCTCGACATCGACTCGGACGGCCACGCAGTCCTCGTCGGCATGAACGACGAGATTACGAACGAGGGGGATGTATGGGACCTGTGGGACGACGGTTCCGGATACACCCACCTAATCGAGAGGAGCGACAGCTCGGCTACATTCGTCGGCCATGAGTTCTGGGGCGTCGCCATCCGCCCGACGGGCGTGCAGATGGCGCTCGTTGCCGGCTCGGCGTTCAAGTATTCGTACACGTCCGTCGTCGGCCCGATACAGGTCGACACGGGCGTGCCGCACTTCAACTTCATCGACCTCTACCCCGCGAGCGGGACGATAGCCAACAGCGTCCTCAACTCCCAGGTCGACGTCGACATAGGCGACTCCAGCACGGTCTACACGCTCGCAGCCGAGGTTTACGATCCCCTCGGTGTCGGGCGCATGACAGAGGTGGAAGCGTGGCTGTGGTTCGACACGGGAGCGATGGGTTTGGATTTGCCTGGCCTGATGGGCGCAAGCTTCGACAACCCGGGCGGTGAGAACGTCCGCATGCATTTCACGATAGACACGACAAACACCGTGACGCAACTCTACCCTCCGCCGGCGGTTGACGAGGAGACCTCGCAGATGACCGGGACCTGGAACGTCATCAACGCGACGTCCGCGTTCGTACGAATCAACTTCTCCCCACACCAGCAGGTGCGTTGGGCGGCGGGGAACCCCGGCTTCGTGCAGGCCGCGGGAGTGCGCTACGGCGGCATGGTGCCCGAGGGCCAGTCGACGGTCACCGCCCTCGACAGCTCCAACTCGTGGGACATCAAGGTGAACGTCACCGACGACGCGCCGACGACGAACTACGCCTCGGCTTACGACGAGTTCGGCTTCTACAAATACACGTACCTCGGAGCTTCTGGCCTGCCGAACGGCGGCGCGGTCTACGGCTCGGGCGCCCCCGGCACGAACGACGTGGTCATGGGCATCTCCGGCCAGAACGTGACGTTCAGCGCCAACTGCCTCTATGCCCTGAGCGTGCAGCTGATGGGCGACCTCGACGGCGTCTCGGGCCCGGACACGATTTTCGGGACGGCG
>DAIRED010000164.1:0-4964 GCA_036795795.1 Thermoplasmatota archaeon
GTACCTCATACCTCCTTCATGTATGGATACTGTGAATATCAAGAAGAAATACCCGAATTTCAAGAAGGCCTCGACAGTGCAGTATTCTTCCAATACTGTCGAGCTGATGACCTGGAAGGAGATGCAAACTATTATTCAGCAACATCTAGCTGACGAATATGGAATACGAGGGGTGATTAGGGAGTGAAAATTAAAAATATATGGATGCAAATAAGATCTAGTATGAAGTGCTTGTGGGATACATTAACAACGCATGGAATATGGATGAATGAAGGGGGATAAATAATGAAATTAGGAATATTCACAAAACCAGAGCATGTGGAAAAGATAGTCAATTATCTAAATCAGTATACAGACATCAAATACATTATCTCAACAAATCGCCGAGAGATTGATTTATTTAAATACGATGTAGGAGTGAGTTATTGTTGGCCTTGGAAAATTTCACAAGAACAGCTGAGTACTAAGCCATGGTACAATTATCATCCTGGTTTATTACCACACTGTAAGGGTGTGGACTGTTATACTAATGCGATAAATTTAAAAAAGTATGGAGTTACATTACACAGAATGGATCAAGAGTTTGACACAGGCGAGATTATTACAACACTAGAGTTTAATGCTGACCCCGTGAATACTCAGGACTTGGCAAACATAACACATTATAAGTTGTTTGAATTATTCAAGGCGACAATTAACCAGTTAGTAAGTGATACTTGAGCATTTATTCATTCAAAAAATAGTCTCGAACCAGACACACAAATATCTGTGTGGGTTTCGTTGTAGTCAAGAATATACTAAAACTTGTCTTAGCGCTAGGTATTCCAGCAAAGCCCATCAAGAGCATTAGATTGCTCACACTATACGCACACAGACCCGCGAGTAATTAATTTGATTTCATACAATAATTCAATAATTTTTGCATTTGTGTTCGATAATCTTCATTAGTTTTTATAAATTCAAGATTATGTTTCACGATACTTGACCTTAATTCTATATCGGCCATATATTGATGTACTTTATTAACAATATCCTCGATGTCTTGCGGATCTACTGGAATCACTTTTATTTCATCTAAATTACTCACAAATTCGCTTGAATTTGATACGAATGGTATGGTACCTGATGCCGCCATTTCCAATATAGTTGCGGATCGCATGTCTTGCGTTAGTACGAGTGAAAATGAATAAGAAGATACAGACAGGATTTCTGCCATTTCCACCTTTGATATTTCATCCGAAAAGATTTTGATACGTTTCTCCAAACCTTCGTTTCGAAGAATATTCATGGCTGTATCGACATCTACCCCGACATCCTTACCCCCAGCCATAAAAAAATAATAGTTTGGATTTTCTTTTGCCAAACGAATAAAAACATCTAGAGCGATAAAGCACCCCCATTTTTTAAAGAATTTTCGGGGACTTGAAAAAATTAACGCTTTTTCAGGAACTCCATATTTACGTAATATTTTAACCCGATCTATTTCATTTGATGGGTGAAACAGATTCCTGTTAACACCCCACGAAAGACTCATCACCTTCCTTTGATCGATATGGTACTTTCTCACGATATATTTAGCTCCTTGGCGGGATGTGGGGATTATCAAATCTGAATTGATCAAATTATATTTAATAAGCCATTTGACAAGAGGGGAATTTTTATCGTACTCAAATATTTCATGTCCCCATGGAAAAATAATTCTTTTTGTGTTTTTACACAATGCTGTTGCCAAACCATAAACATATGCTTCCTGACCAAAAACAAATAGCGGTTGATAACTCTGGCATATTTTAGTCAGTTGTTTCGAACTCAATATTATTTCATAAGTATAATAATACTTGCCATTATCGTTTATATGTAGAAATTTATTATAATATTTATTTAATAAATATTCGAATGTAAAGAGATACTCTGAAACTTTAGCCCGCATCCATGATTTGTTCGAATTATTTGAAGTAATAATTGGTGTGCCATCTGATAGAGTTCTTTCACTCGTTTTCTCCTTCGTTACGATTATCGGCTCTAAACCTTGACTTCGCCAATTCATAGCCAACTCTCTGACGAAAACACTAGAAGCATTTCCAAGAATAACGCAGGTTTTTTTTGCCATTCCTAAGTCTCACCATCTTTTTGAATTTCACTTTTATTTATTCGTATTGTACTCCAATCAAAGAGTGGTCGAACAACCCCGGGATATTTTCCATGCCAATCCACTTTATCAAAGTTTGAGTCCAGCAATCCAAAGGTTAGAATATCATTAAACTCGCACACTACTGATGACGAATTACTCACAAATAATAATCGGATTTTATATGGACCTTCATTTAAAATATCTCCTGGTATTTTACATATACTCTGATACAAACCAACGTTAAATGGTTTGTCTTTCCATTCAGTGTCTCTCCATGTGTTAGTGCTAAAGACTGTGATGTCATCTATTGTTTTTATATGCATCGCAATACTTAGATGGATATCAGGTTTTAAATTCCAATATTCCATCTCGATTTGAAATGGATCCCTTATAGAAATGTTAGGTGGCGATTTATTTAAGGAGTGTATTCGAATTTTTTTTAATCTAATTATGTCATTTCCTGGCGCGATATTACTCTCGACCCATTCTTTTTTATCGGCTACTTCTTGCATGGCTGTATTTATATATTTATTTACTGCTTCCTCAATATCTGTATCAAGCAATACTTCACCGCTTCGTAACAATATGCCGCGGTTGCATAAATTTTTTACAGCGCCCATGTTGTGACTCACAAAAAGGACAGTCCTCCCTGCCTCGCTCGCATCTTTCATCTTCCCCAGGCACTTTTTTTGGAACTGCGCATCCCCAACCGCTAAAACCTCGTCCACGAGGAGTATCTCTGGCTCTAGGTGCGCAGCTACCGCGAACGCCAGGCGCACATACATCCCGCTGGAGTAGCGCTTCACGGGGGTGTCGAGGAACTTGCCTATATCCGCGAACTTCACGATTTCATCGAACTTCGCGTCTATCTCGCCTCGCTTCATGCCAAGTATGGCTCCATTCAGGTAGATGTTCTCCCTGCCGGTCAGGTCCGCATGGAACCCAGTCCCAACCTCAAGAAGGCTCGCGACACGACCCCCCAGTACAATCGTTCCAGTCGTAGGTGGCGTTATCTGTGTCAGTATCTTGAGCAATGTGCTCTTACCGGCGCCGTTTTTACCGATTATACCAACGACGTCCCCTTTCTCCACGGTAAAGGAGACGTCCTTAAGAGCCCAGAACTCTTCTTTCTTAGCGGTGGCCTTTTTAATTGCATCGATAGGGTGTGATAACGTGTCGGTAATCGTCTCCGTGAGTCTCCCGCCGCCCTTCTCCCTGCCGAGGGTGTAGCGCTTCGAGAGGTTCCGAACATCGATCATCGGATCCGACATCATATCACGTCCGCGAACTCTTTCTCGTAGTTCTTGAAGTATATTATGCCTGCCAGGAATATCACGGTTGCCACCCCTGCAGAGAAGCCCAGCGCCACGAAATCGACCGGGACGTTACCCAAGATAGCCGCCCTATGCGCCGAAACAATTCCCGTCAACGGGTTGAGCTCCAGTATCCAGCCGTATTTCCCTCCGACCAGGCTGAGTGGATATATGATCGGAGTGGCGTATAGGAGCATCTGGACGAAGAATGGTAGCGCGTGCTGGACGTCCCTGTACTTCACTGACAGAGCAGAGAGCCAGAATCCCAGGCCGACAGCGAGCATCATTGCAAGCGGCATCAGCAGTAGCACCAGCAGTATCCATGCGGTCACGGCGACATTGTAATAGAGCATCAACCCGACAAGGACTATCGTCGCGATTCCGTAGTCGACGAGCCCGGCCAGGCAAGCACTTAACGGGAGGATGAGACGAGGGAAGTACACCTTTGAGAGGAGGTTGGAGTTACTAAGCAAGCTGCTAGAAGACCGAGTCAATGCCGACGAAAAATATATCCATAAGACCAATCCCGAATAGGCGAAAATCGGGTACGGTACTCCTTCTGACGGCACGTTCAGCAGCACCCCGAAGATGACTGAGAACACGATCATCGTTAACACTGGCTGAACGACCGCCCATGAAGCCCCCAGAATAGTTTGCTTATAGCGTACTTTGACATCTTTCCATGCTAAGAAATACAGCAACTCGCGGTGGTTCCATACTTCTTTAAAATTTATATCGAATAACCCCTTTGTCGGCTTGATTATCCTCACGTTATCTGCCACAATGGAGCCCTCCGCTCATTCTAATTATATTATCCATAGCATCTCTTTCATAAAGCTTCTAATATATATACTTAGCCGGTTTTCACAACCTTTTCGTATATATTGCGGAGCTTTGGAATAACGACCTCGTAGCTGAACTCGCGTTCGACAGCCGCGCGGGCGTTGCGCCCGATGCGCGCGAAGTCGTTCTTGCCTTCCTTAACCTCTTGAGTCAGGTTCAAGAGGGAGGGAAGCGTCCCGTCGAAGAGTAGCCCGGTCTCTCCGTGTTCCACCGGATGGTTGTCGGCGTTCTTCGATGTTATGACTACACGCCCGCGCGCCATCGCCTCCAAAGCAACCCTCGATGCTACAGGGATTCTCAACGGGTTCAGCACGACATCAACGGAGCCCAAGAGGTTGCAGACCTCGTCTTGGCTCAAATCCCATAGGATGCGCACACCCTTGGAGGTGGGGACATCCATCTTCTTCCCTCCTTCGCTTGCAAGTACCAGCGTCAATTCGATCCCTGCGGGCAGGTTCGCAGCGAGCTCCTTCACAACGTCGAATCCTCGTAGCGGGTCAGGGCGGCCGATGTACGCTATGCGCAGCATCTCAATAGGGGGAACGTTCACGTAGCTGAACTTATCGGTGTCGATGAAGTTGGGAATGTAATTCACATCAGAGGAAGCAGCAATTTCTTTAACGTGGTCATGGATTGACCTATCCACACAGATAATTGAAGTAAACTGGGACGTCAGG
>DAIRED010000165.1:0-4916 GCA_036795795.1 Thermoplasmatota archaeon
GCCGGAGCGCGTGCGACTTGAACAGCGCCATCAGGATGGACTGGTACACCAGGTCGAGGCGCCCGCCCTCGCGCAGCGACTTGAATCCCGGCGCGGTGTGGCCGGTGCGGGAGAAGACGACGAACTCACGCATCAGGGGGCCCCCTCGCGCAAAACGCCCTCATATGATGTCAATTCTTTTACGATAGTCGTACCTTCCCCCTCATCCTTATCTATCGTTTTTATCAAGACGCCAGTTAACGAATCGTACCACAAATCTTCATCCTTGTTCCAACCGCCTTTCCCTTCGCAGAATGGGCACTTAAACAAGCGTTTTTTACCGTGGCAATAATCGCATTTGACGAATCCCTTGAAGGATATTTTTACAGTGTCAAACCTGCCAGCGAGTACTTTTAAAATTTCCTTGCCCGTATTCTTATATTCATTCGGGAGGATGAAGTCACCAGATTTGTCATCTTTGAGTAAGAAATAACCACCCGAATAATTCCCCATATTGAACGCAAGAGGTGCGTGCCAGATCTCGCTAGACTGGTCCTCAGGCGACTCCTCAAACACAATTTTATTCTCTGGGGTGTCTATTGTTCTGAATAGTGTGATTTTTTTCTCGTCTCTTCCACCATCGTGGTCGACCGTTTCAGCATACGTGAATTTCCACGAACCACGTATCCACTCTGATATTGGTAGAGCATTCTCATAATCGTCGTCATCTAGTTCATCGTATTTGGTCCCACGGTGATCACAAACGACGCCAGCAAGCCGCTTCTCTGAATATATCAGATCAATTTCTTTCTCAAAGATGCGTTTGATCGTCTCCACGAAACCCTCGGAAGCCTTCATCCGTTTTATCAGGAATGTAAAATACAAATTTTCAGCTTTGCCATCTTCCTCGAATTCAATTTCCAGAGATTCCTCGCCACGAGAGATAGTCCATCCGTCGATGGTGTTCCCCCGTATCTCATAACCATGAGCCTTCGCTCTGCTGGAAATGAAATCAGAAAGTGAAAATGTGGTCGTTCTATATTTCGGGGCATGGATGTTGTAACGATAAATTCTCCCGGTTTTTCGATATTTGGCTAGATAAGACCATATGAGGACGATTGCGCCCAGCAATGTGATTACGATGATGTATAATAACACGAAAGGGGGGTCAAAATCGTCGCCGCCCACAAATGTGCGCAAAAGGATAACGCCAATAGCGATTATTTCGAGGGTCGCCAGTACTATCCAACAGGCCTTTCTTTCCCAGGGGCTGTACAGAGCAATATACCATTTGCGATAACTCTCGGGATGAATGACAGTAGACTCATCACGCGGCATAGTAGTAGTCCCCGCTCGTCTTCTGCTCCCTGTCCAGGCGGCTGGCCTCCTTGTTGATGCGCGGCCTGTGCGTGTCGGGGTCGCGCCGGAACGTTATGCCGACGTTCTTGAGGAAGCGGTTCATGCCTTCCTTCATCGGGAAGGGGCCGAAGCTCTCTCCACGAACGGACGAGAGGCCCTCGAAGACCATGATGCTGTCCGCGACCAAATCGACGAAATAAACGTCGTGGTCGACTATCATCGCGCTGCGCCCGCGGTTCTCCATCGCGCGGCGAATCGTCCGAGCCGCTTCCATGCGCTGGTTCGAGTCAAGATACGCCGACGGCTCGTCGATGAGATAGAGCTCCGCGTCCTGGGAGATGCACAGCGCTATCGCCGTCCGCTGCAGCTCGCCGCCGGAGAGGGTCTGGACGTCCTTCATCCAGAGAGGCGCGAGGTTCAGCGGCAGGCCGACCTCGGACTGGAAGAACCCAGACTCGAAGCCGGGGCCCAGCACGGCCATGAACAGGTCGCGGACGCACCCTTCGAACTCGGGCTTGATGTACTGCGGCTTGTAGCTGACCTTGACCTTCCCGTCGAGTGTCCCCTTCGTCGGCTCCAGCTCGCTGGCCAGCATCTTGACGAACGTCGTCTTTCCGGTGGCGTTCGGACCGAGCACGCCGATGACCTCCCCGGTGCGTATCACTCCGGGCGAGGACTTGAGCTTGAAGTTGTCGAACTCCTTCTCCAGCGCCCCGAACTCGATGAGCGGCTTCGTCCTCCACTCCGAGCGCGGAGCCTTTGGCTCGAACGATATCTCGCGCTCGCGGAAGCGGATGTTCTCCTCCTTGAGAAAACCGTCCAGGTAGACGTTTATCGCGGTGCGCACGGGCCTTGGCCCGGTGACGACGCCGTACGCCCCCTCCGTTCCGTACGTGAGGTGGACGCTCTCGGCCAGGAAGTCCAGGACAGCGAGGTCGTGCTCTATGACGACGACGCGCTTCTCCTTCGCCAGCTCCCGAATCAGGCGGGCGCAGCGGAGCCTCTGGTCGATGTCCAGGTAGGACGACGGTTCGTCGAAGAAGTACACGTCTGCGTCTTTCAGCATGGTCGCGGCCATCGCCACGCGCTGCAGCTCGCCGCCGGAGAGCTCTGAGATGTCGTTGTCCAGCGCCTTGTCGATTCCCAGCTGCGCCGTGACGGAGTCTATCTTGCCGGTCTCGTCGACCTTCTTCAGGAGGGCGCGCACCTTCCCCTTGTGGACTTTGGGCAATTTGTCGACGTACTGGGGCTTCATCGCGGTCTTTATCTTGCCGTCGGCGACGCCGGTCAAGTAGGCGTGGGTCTCCGTCCCCTTGTAGCGCGCTAGGACCTTCTCCCACGACGGCGGGATTTCAAGCTCGCCCAGGTTCGGCACGAGGGCGCCGGAGAGTATGCTGATGGCCGTCGTCTTTCCGATCCCGTTCGGACCGAGGATTCCGACGACCTGGCCCTTGACCGGGACGGGCATCCTGTATAGCCTGAAGCCGTTGACGCCGAACTGGTGGACCATCTCCCCGGCCAGCTCCTCGGCGAGTCCGATTATTCTGATGGCCTGGAACGGGCACTTGTGGACGCAGATGCCGCAGCCGACGCACAGCGCCTCGGCTATGACGGGCTTCTCCTTCGGCTGGATTGTGATGGTCTCGTCCCCCATCCGCACGCGGGGGCAGAACTTCATGCACTCCAGGTTGCAGCGCTTCGGCTGGCACCGGTCCCGGAGCAGAACGGCGATTCTCATCGATAGGACTACAAACCGTCGATATATAAAAGGGTAGTGTAAAGGTTTTATCCGGTATTTTCAGTCTTCGGAAGCCGACTGGCCTTCGGCTTTTTCGCACGCCCTCTTCGACCTGGCTTTCCCGCCCAGCCTCGACGAGGCCAGCCATCCCGCGACCATGGCGATTCCCGGTATCGACAACAGGCCGAGGGTCCATGCGCCGGAGTCCGAGCTTTTTGCGGCCGCCGTCTCGTTGGCGTCCTCAGATAATTCCTCGGTTTCCTCAGCTACCTCTGGTTCGTCCTGAATCGTAATGGCCTCGACGGCGTGCGCCACAACGACCGCCTCCGTGAAGTTCTCGTTCCCCCAGGCGTCGGCGACGGTGAGGCGCACGGTGTGGTTGCCGGGCGTTGCGAATATCCAATACAATGCATCCTCGTCGCAGAGCACCAGGCGCCCGTCCACGAGCCACTCGTACCGCGCGATGCCACGGTCGTCCCAGGAGCCGTTCGCGGTCATCTCGACGCTGGTGTTGACCGAGGTTTCCGACGGCACCGTGATTTCGGCCACCGGCGCCAGGATGTCGTCGCGCCAGTCGTAGTCAAAAATCGAACGGAAGTACGCCCCCGCCGCGGCGCTCTCGATGATTAGGCCGGCCTCGCGGTTCTCGACGACGGAGTTGCGGCCCCAGTTGATGCTCGAGACAAGAGAGAGCCTAGAATCGACGACGAGCCCCTTGGCGTGTATCTTGACGAATCCGTGCGTCTCGGGCACGACGAGCTTCGCCGTGAGATTCAACCCTTCCAGCGCCGCCATCGTGTTCAGGTAGCGGACCGCGCCGTCGTTGACGCACGGCTCTCCTCCGTAGCAGGTCGAATCCATCAACAGGCGCACGCCGACGCCGCGCCTGGCCGCATTCAGGATTTCGTCCAGGTACGCGTTTGGCTCGGCGAGCTCGACGCCGTCCACCGTGTGGTCCCAGTCCTTGTACACCGACATCTGCTCGGCGATGATCTCGGTCCTGGCGGAGCGAATCATCCCGATTATCGTCTCGTTCGAGAGCGAGGAGTCGGGGGAGAAAACGGGCCGGATGGTCGACTGGGCGGAGATTTCCAGCGGCGGAAAGAGCGTCTCGAACGGCTGCGCCTCTCCAGATTCCTCTGGCTCGACGACGGAGATGCTCTCCGACGCCTCCGCCCAAGGCACCGTGTGGTTCACCCAGTCGGCGCGGAAGACTCCGGCGAAGTGCGAAGCCAGCGCGTCCTCATCGACGATGGCCGCCCAGCCCCGGTTGCCGGAAACGCCCGCCACCGGCAGGCCGTTTGAGCCCCAGTTCTCGGTGCTCAGGAAGAGCGAGCGCCTGTCCACTATCATGTACTTGGCATGGTCGAACCTGTAAGCCTCTTGCGAGCCATCGAGAGCTGTCATCAGGCGCACGTCGCACCCCGCTGAAGCCATCAGGTCGCAGAGCTCGGCGCACTCGCCGGTGAACCCTCCGACCGGCTCCCATTCAAGCAGGACGGCGACGCCCACCCCGCGCTCGGCCGCGGCCGCCAGCCTCTCCGCCGGGGCTGTTGACGTGAACTCGTACATGTTAACCAGTATCTCGCGTTCGGCGCCATCGATGAGGCCCAGGACGGGCTCCATCCCCGCGTCGGGGAAGGCCATCACCGTAAGGTTCGTCGTCGCGAACGATTCGGGTGCGAGCACCGTCTGGCCCGGTTCGACCTCGCCCGCCGCGTCCCAGTCCGCCGACGTGTTCGTGTCAGCGATGGTTCCAGCCGAGCCGGCCCTCGTGGAGACCTTGCCCTGCGCCAGCGCCGCGGCATAGGCCGGTGGCGGCAGCGCCTGCGCCAGCGCC
>DAIRED010000166.1:0-4904 GCA_036795795.1 Thermoplasmatota archaeon
CGCCGGCGACGTCGCGCGGCACGCGCGCGAAATCCACAGGCGCTGGTTCGACAGCCTGACGTTCCACCTATACGACGACGCGATGCCGGCGCTCCGCGCGCTGAGAGGGGCGGGGCTCGCGCTGGCCGTAGTCTCGAACGGCTCGGAGCGCGAGCTGGCGCACGTCATGGGACGTTGCGGCCTGGACTGGGACCTGTTCGACGCGGTCGTCGGCGCGGACACATTCTCCTCGGACAAGCCGGACAGGCGCATCTTCGAGGGCGCGCTGGAGCGCCTGGGCGTGTCCGCGGCGGAGGCGGTCTTCGTCGGCGATAAGCCGGAGACGGACGGGGGCGCGGCGAACGTGGGCATGCGCTTCATCTGGCTCGACCGCAGAAACGCCGGAGGCCCGCGCGAGAGGATTACGACACTGGCGGAGCTGCCGGGATTGCTCGGGATGGGCTTACCATAAATTATTTGGTTCCACAAAACCATTGGTCGCTCGATGGCGAAGTGGGAGGACCTGCCGGTCCCTGTTGACGAGGATGTCGAGCGAGAGAAGGCTGAAGTCCGCGCGAATTATGAGATATGGGGGAAGCGCGTGAGGACGCAGGTTCTGGGCAGGTTGCTGCTGGGAATGTCTGGCCTATTCGCCTTGCACGGTTACATCTCTTTCTGCATTGCGACGGATCCGGTCATAGCCTGGGGTCCGGAGTGGATGGCATCGGACCAGTTCCTCGGCTTTTGTGCAATATTATTGCCAATCGGGCTGATAGTGGCCCTCGCCGCACTCATCGGCATATGGAAGAACGCCAGGATGGAGCATAATAAAGCACTTTATTTCAGCGGTCTGGCGCTGACCATCATTGGCACCTTCGCCCCCTTCGTGTCAGGGCTATGGCTCCATACAGACTGGATATTCAAGCTGTCATTCACCACGGCACCAGAGTTCGTCGGAATCATGCTTGTCGTTGCAGCCTTCATGCGGGAGATAGGCAGCGATGCGGAATCAAAGCGCCTCGCGTGGCTGATGGCTTTGCTCTATGGGCTCGCAGCGACTGCCAGCATCGCCGTAGGAGGCAGAGCAATCGCCGTTGGCGGGCTGCTGGTCGTTTCGTTGTGGTTGTCCGCTGCGTTCGCAACGTACCTGCTCTACCTCGCAGCGAACGGACGGGTAATGCCGTGGCGGTGGACGGCGATTCCCCGCGAAGGGCGTTGGGACACAATCGCAGCGACCGTCGCCGTTGTGTGCATGCTGGTGACCATTGGAGGCCTGGCAGGGAGCCAGCTTATCTCGTCCAACCTGGAGATTATCAGCGCTCTACCTTCGGATAATGGGTATGTCGATGTCGTAACAATAAACGAAGGAGGCTGGCCCGTTGAGGGCGAAATCGTCCTGTACTCGGAGTCCAACGGCACGTTGACAGAGTTAGCCAGGACCGGCAAGGTGGTGGGTTTCGGGAGATGGCTGGCCCATATCGACGCCGTGGAAGCGGGCGAGCACGGCGGCAATCTGGTCTTGTATCGTGACGGCGAGCTTGAGAGCCGTTCATACGTGGGGGCTGGAGAGTATGTCTGCAGCGTGATGTACCCGATGGCAATCCTCGTGGCTGCCGCCGTGTGCGTGATGCGGGCGAGGCGCAAAGGTCGACTGGACAGCTGAACATCGAAGCAACGGATACCATATTATACTCCCGCGCCTATGTAAGCAAGCACTTGCATACATGAGGAATTTGAAATGACGACGCGAAAGGACACGGACTCGAAGATACTGGATGCCGCGCGGGCTCTGTTCATCGAGAACGGGTACGGAGGCACGACGACGAGAGCCGTGGCGGCAAAGGCGAATGTCAACGAGGTCACCCTCTTCAGGCGCTTCGGCTCGAAGGAGCTCCTCTTCCACGCGGTGCTGGCGCGGGAGACCGACGTGCAGGCGAAGACCCTCGGGCTCAGTCTGGAGCCTTCCGGCGACGTCGCAAAGGACCTCGCAAAGTTCGGCAAGTTCATCTCGTGCAACATGTTCCCCAAGGCCGGTATCTTGAAGCTGGTGATGCTGGAGGCGCAGCGCCGCCCCGAGCTTTGGGAGCGGGTCTCGCACGCCCCATTTTCAGTCATCGGGTTGCTGGAGGATTATTTCAAGGCGGCCAGGCGCAAGGGGCTGGTCCGCGGCATCGACCCGCATGTGGCGGCTGTGGCATTCTTCAGCTTCTTCTTCCGCTCTCTCGTGTCGCGGGCTTTCCTCGGGGAGGATGTCTTTCTCGAGATGGACGACGCAGCAATCGAGAGCTATGCGGAGATGTTCGCCAGGGGTGTTGAAAAATGAACGCCATAGAGACAGAGGGTTTGACGAAGCGCTACGGGCAGTTCACGGCGGTCGACGGCGTGGATTTGAAGGTGGCGGAAGGCGAAGTGTACGGCCTGCTGGGCCCGAACGGTTCTGGAAAGACGACCATCATCAAGATGCTCTGCGGCCTCCTGAAGCCCACCGCGGGGGGGATGAGAATCCTCGGCAAGCCGGTGCCGGACAAATCCGTGATGGCTGACGTCGGCTACATGCCCCAGGAAACCGCGATTTACATGGACAACACCGTCGGCGAGAACCTGAGGCTCTTTGGAGACATATACGGCGTCCCCCGCGACAAAATCGAGGCGCGCGAAGCCAAACTTCTGAAATTCGTCGAACTAGCCGACTGGCGCGACGCTCTGGTGTCAAAGCTCAGCGGAGGCATGCGCCATCGCGCGAGCCTCGCCTGCGCCCTCGTCCACGAGCCGAAGGTGCTATTCCTCGACGAGCCGACGGTCGGCGTCGACCCGGAGCTGCGGGCGACCTTCTGGCAATACTTCAATGGCATGGCCGCGAAGGGCATCACGGTCGTCATAACGACGCATTACATGGACGAGGCCAGCCACTGCACCCGCGCGGGGCTGCTGAGGCAGGGGCGCGTCATCGCGGAAGGCGCGCCTGCGGAGCTGAGGTCCATGACGGGCACGGAGTCGCTCGAGGACGCGTTCCTCAAGCTGGCCAGGAGGGTGAAGGCATGAACATGCGGCGGACGTTCGCCTTCACGAAGCGCGCGCTCCAGCAGTTCAGGCACGACCGGCGCACGCTCGCCTTCATCCTTGTGATGCCGCTGCTGATGATAACCATCTTCGGCTACACCTTCGGCGGCGAGGTCAAGGACATCGGCGTCGAAATAGTCAATCTCGACCAGGGGTTGCCGGCAGGGACGGCGCCGCCGCAGCTCGGGGGGCTGACGCTGGCCGATGCCATCATCGCCAACATCGATGGCGATGTGCTGAAGATTTCCGAGGCCACCGACCCGGCCGCGGCGAGGGCGAAGGTCGACGATTCCGAGGCGTGGGCGGCCATAATCTTCCCGGCCAACTTCACCTCCGACCTGCTGAAGTTCGCCAGCGGCCAGGGTCCCACAAGACCGATACTCGAAATATACATCGAGGGCTCGAACCCGACGATATCCGGCGCCATAATCAAGGCCGTGAACGAGGCCGTCCTCGCGACGGTCAAGCAGGCGGCGACGGCGCTCAACGTCACGAGCATCGACCTGCCAGTAGCCATCGAGCAGTCGTACGCCTACGGCGGTGGAGACACCAAATTCATCGACTACTTCGCCCCGGGCGTCATCTCGTTCGCGATAATGATGGTCACGATAATGATCACGATAATCCTGTTCGTTAACGAGCGCAGGACCGGCACGCTCCAGCGTCTGCTGGCATCGCCAGCGGGCGAGGAGGAGATTGTCTTCGGGTACGCCCTGGCGTTCGGCCTCATAGGGCTGATACAGAGCGTCGTCGTTCTGACGGCGGCGGTGCTGCTGTTCGACGTGACCATCGCAGGGAGCATCGCCCTGGCCCTCTTCGTCGTCTTCCTCATCGGGATAGGCCACCAGGGGTTCGGTATACTCCTGTCCACGGGGGCGAAGAACGAACTCCAGGCCATCCAGTTCATCCCCCTGATAATCTTCCCGTCGATACTCCTCTCGGGGCTGTTCTGGCCCATCGAGTCGATACCGCCGGTGCTGCAACCGGTCTCGTACCTAATCCCGCTCCGCTACGGCATCGACGCCGAGCGCGCGATAATGCTGCGCGGCTGGGGCGTCGGCGAGATTTGGCTGGACATCGTGGTGCTGCTGGTCTTCGCCGCGTTGACGCTCGGCGCGAGCGTGCTCCTGCTCAAGAAGAGGAAGGGTTGAATCGAGCCAGCGCGCTTCAGGATTGGCATGTTCGTGCAGCAGAGGGGCGCCCATTCAGCCCGGCCAGGGCTGACATCCAGCTCGCCCTCAGGCGACCCACTGCCCGCGGCCGCCCCTGCCCTTGCGTGACTCGGCCAGCGCCCGCTCGAGCGCCTTCTTCGCCTCCCGGCTCCCCGGGTCGGCTGACACGGCCTTCCTGGCCCACAGGACCGCGCCGTCCCCGTCGCCTCGCTCAATCATCAGATTGGCAAGTCCGACGGCCGATTCGGGCCTGTCGGGCGACGAGTCGAACGCGCGCTTGTAGAACCCCTCGGCTTCGATATCCCTGCCGAGCCTGTGCAGCGCCCGCGCGGCGAGATTGAGCGCGTCGTGCCCGTCCAGCCTGGCGGCGGTGTCGGCCGCGTCGGCGAAACGCCCGAGGGCGAACATCGCCTCGGCCGCGCCTTCCAGCGCCTCGTTTCCGGGCGCCCCGGTGCGGTGCGCGCCTTCGAAGCGCCGCAGCGCCTCCGGATAGTCTCGGGTCTTCAGGGCGCAGTAGCCCATGCTCAGGAGTAGCGTGGGACCTTCGCCCTCGACGGCCAGCGCCGCCTTCAGGTCCCGATATGCAGAATGATAATCGCCGAGCTTCATGTGCGCGACCGAGCGAAGCTGCAGTATCTTCGGATGTCCGGGGTCGATGGAGTCAAGCTCGTCGAGAACTCTCAAGGCTTGCTT
>DAIRED010000167.1:0-4896 GCA_036795795.1 Thermoplasmatota archaeon
ATGACCGCGGTCGAAGTTCTCTCAGTCAGGAAAGAATCGCCGACGTCCAAGACGATTTCGTTCTCTTATCCGATGAGGGCATGGCCCGGCCAATTCGTGATGGTCTGGATACCGGGAGTGGACGAGATTCCGATGAGCCTCTCGCGCATCGACCGCGACGCCAAGGAAATCACCGTCGAGAAGGTCGGCGACGCCACGGCGGCGCTCCACGCGCTCAAACCGGGGATGAAAATCGGAATCCGCGGGCCGTACGGGAACGGCTACGTGCTGCCGAGGAAAAAGCGCTACCTGCTCGTCGCGGGTGGTAGTGGCGCCGCCTCGCTCGCCCCGGTGCTGGACATCGCGCCCCGCTTGGGCTCGAAAGCCGCCGCGGTCATAGGCGCAAAGTCATCATCGAAGCTCATTATGGAGAAGCGGTTCCGCGCCTCCGCCGAGTCGCTGGCGGTCACGACGGACGACGGCTCGCGCGGGTGCAAGGGCTTCGCCACGAAGGCCGCCGAGCACATGCTGGACGAGGTGGATTTCGACCTTGTCCTGACCTGCGGGCCGGAGGTCATGATGGAAAGGGTCGTCGCGCTGGCAAGGGAGAGAAAGGTTCCCGTTCAAGCCTCGCTGGAGCGCTACATGAAGTGCGGGCTCGGCGTCTGCGGCTCCTGCGCGCTCGGGCGGTTCCGCGTCTGCGCGGACGGACCGGTCTTCTCCGGTGCGCAGCTGGCCAAGTGCGCCGATTTCGGGAAGGCGAAGCTGGCGCCGGACGGGCGCAGCGTCAAATTGTAGCCAGAAGCGGTATTCCCAACCCTTGGCGCGACGGCCGCTACAGAAACTTGTACTCCTGCTTGCACTTCGTGCACACCAGCGCGCCGTCGACGTACGACGCCTCGACGTTCTGGCATCGAGTGCAGACGAACCGGCTCTGCAGGGACCAGCCAGGAGGGCTGCCGGGCGGCGGCGGCCGGACCGGGGGGGACAAGACCTGCGCGACCGATGCGCGCTGCATCGCGGAAGGCGCTCCTTGCGCCACGTAAGGGTCGAGCGGTTCTGGCTGCGGCGCCTGGCTCGGTGGCATCTGCGCGTATTGACCGTAGAAATACGACTCGGACGCCTTCGTCGGACTCACCTTCTCGTGCGCCTCCATCGCGAACCTCACGGACCAGTATAAGCCGAGCGCCAGCAATCCGAACAGGAAGACGTTCAGGCCGACGTTGATGCTGTCCAGCCCCCACACTTCGGCCGGCAGGCTGAGGTAATCTATGGCGAAGTGCACGACAATCGCGGCGGCCAGTCCCTTCTTCGCGAAGAGGTAGCCGAACGCCAGCCCCGAGACGAACGTGGGCACGACCTTCCACAGGTCCCATCCGGGGGCGTGAGCCAGCCCGAAGACGAAGCCGCTCGCGCCTATCAGCACCCAGTCCGTCGCGTCGAGGTCGCCCTTCGCGCCCGCCAAGAGCTTCCACCATCCGGCGCGCTTCCTCGCCAGCGCGATGGCGGCCATCGGGACGCCGACGTAAAGGACGCGCGTAATCAGCTCCTCGTACACGGACGCCTTGGCGAAGATGTAGCCCAGCTCCCACGTCTCCATCTCGTCGAACGCGGGCGTGCTCGTCTCGACGCCCATCATCGCCAGGATGACGTACCACGCGACGCTGGCGAGCAGCATGACTCCCAGGAGCTGAAGGGAGAGCCCTGCCTGGGAGTTGTCAGGAACGTCGGTCCGGTCGTTCAGCGACCTGTGGAACCCCTTGCCAATCAGGTCGTAGTCCCTGAGAAGCCAGACGATGGAAAACAGGATTGCGGACATGAAGAAGATGAACATCATCGCAGGTCCGGAGCCGCCGACTTCGGCGACGGCCGTCGGGTAGGGAATGATGACGAACAGCGTGTCCGTCTGGCCCTCCAGCCCCGCCATCACATCCGGCGCGATTGCCACCATCGCCGCCGCCTCCAGGCAGAGGACCGCCGCGAACGCCGCGAGCGCCAGCGGCCAGGCTATCCCCAGGGCGCGGTCAATCAGGTTTGTCCGGTACTTCGCCATCGTGATTGAGAAGCCGCCGCCTTTAATTAACGCTTTCCCCGCGCCCGGCTGAAGCGTAATTATTAAATGAGTGTCAGATATCAGGTCGAACGAGGCATTGCATGAAATTCGTTCTGCTCGAAAAGGGCAAGGACACGCTGAAGGTCCAGGTTGAAGACCTGGACGAGACGCTGTTCTACCCGCTCATCAACGAACTCCAGAAAGACGAGGCCATCTCCGAGGCCAGGTACTACCTCGGGCACCCGCAGCTGGAGAAGCCCGTCATATCCGTGAAGGTCAAGACCGGCAAGCCGCAGGCCGCGCTCAAGCGCGCCCTCAAGGCGCTCTCCAACCAGTTCAAGGAAGCCCGCGAGCAGTTCGAGAAGGAACTGAAGGAGTGAGCGGCCAGCAGTTGCAGCGACATCTCCGACGCAGCGAGAGCCACGCCGATATCAGCCGACCTTGTGCCTGACCCGCACCGCCTCGCCTTCGGGGGCCAGCGCCATCTCGGGGCCGGGCATCTGCGCCACGCCGACCGCGCGAACCTCGCCCTTGTGGACCGCGACCACCTCGTCCCCGATGCGAATCTGCGGGTCGGCGGAGACGACGCCGACGGCGAAGATGTTACCTTTCGGCTTGAAATCCTCTATCTCGACGCAGTAGCTCCCGCTCTCGGCCAGCGGCTTCGCCCCGTCGAGAGTCAGCGACAGCAGCCCGCGCTCCCGCGACATCGAGGCGACCTGCTTCCCGCCGCGCGTCGCCACGAGGAGCATCTGCCGCTCCCGCGCCTCGCATCCATCGAGCAACGCAACCCCGGCCTCGCCGAACTGGAACGACGCCAGCCCCCGCAGGTCGGCTATCCTGCGCTCGCCCCACGACGGCCCCTGCGGAAGGCCCCTGGCGACCTCGGAGAGCCTCGCCGAGAGCGCAGCCAGCGCGTCCGACGACGTTGGCTTCGCCCCGGTGGAAATCGCGTTCGGCGCAGCCTCCAGCACGTGCGCCAGGTCGTCGCCGAGGTGCGCGACCACGGCGGCGTAGCTGTTGCGGGCGATGAACGCACTTACCGCATTCCTTATCATGGCGCGTTCGTCGGCGTCCCAGTCGCCTGTCACCGGCACGTCGTACTCCTTCGCCGGGTAGGTGCACTCCAGTTCCCTCGGGACGAGGCCGAGAGGCGACGTCACTATGACCTCGTGGACGCGCGCGGAGACCCCCGACGCGGCGATGGCCTCGGCGAACTGCCTGTGCGTCTGCGAATCGGAATACGGTTTTCTGGCCGAGCACGGAAGGAGGAGCAGAACGTCGGCGCACGCGGGTTTCGAATACCTCTTGGCGACGCGCTGCCTCCAGCGCTCGACGTCCGGGCGGTGCAGCCCGCTCTTGGAGTTCGCCTGGAACTTGGGCCCAGACACCGGAACGAACGGCTCGACGGCGTCGAAGTGCCTCAGGTCTAGGTACCTCAGCAGCTCGACGGAGCGGGCGTCGCTCTTCGCCTTGTACTCGGCGTACTCGCGAAGCCGTCCGGAGGATATCTGGCGCCGGACGTGGCCCAGCTCCGTGTGAAGGGCGAGCCTGTTCGCCGCGACCAACTTTTCGAACGGGCCAGGCGCCTCGTGGGCTCCGCCGTGGAACAGTTCGAGACCGCGCCTCGCCGCCAGGATGCACTGCGCGTCGTCGAGCAGGTCGATTCCCGCATATGCCAGCACCGCGAGGTTCGCAGGCGTCGCGACGGCCGGGGCGTAGAGAATCCCTCTGGCGCCCGCCAACGAGTTGAACGATGCCAGCCTGTGGGCGAGGTCCCTGGGCGATTGGTAGAGCTGCACGGCGTTCGCGAGGGCGGCTAGCGGGAGCCAGCCGCGCGCCCGCGCCTTCAGCGCCGAGGGCCAGCTCTCTGGCGGGCCGTTGAGCGCGAGAAATCCTGAGCCGCCCTTTTCCGAGCCATCGGTCGCGCCTGCTCCGCGCGGAAAAGCGAGCCCCTCCGCGGAGATGGGATATGGCGGGAACGTCGCGCCTTCCTCGGCGACGACCTCGTTGAGGGCCATCGGGGCGACGAGCTTCCTCGTGGCATAAGCGGGAGGGAGCCACCTCGGTCCGTCCAGGAAGATGACGTCGGGGGTGGGGCCGTCGACTCCGGCAACGCCGCCGGACCGCGCCTTGGCCATCCAGTCCCTCGAAACTACGGCCGCCATGGAGACTCGTATCGCGGCTCGGGATATAACGCTGACGCATCACGAGCGAAGGATTGCCAGCGCCGCCTCGGCGGTCACGACCCGCACGCCGATTTCCGCCATGTCCCCGAGGTTTGCCTCGTGGACCCTCTCGCTCCTGGCCGATGTAGCGTCGGAGACGACGACGGCGTCGTAATCGAGCGCGATGGCGTCGTATGCCGTCGCACGGATGCAGTTCGGCGTCTGCAGCCCAGCGATGACGAGCGTGCCCGCGCCCAGTCTCCGCAGGAGCATGTCCAGCTCCGTCTGGAAGAAGGCGCTCCAGCGCGGCTTGATGACGACGAGTTCCCCTTCGATTTCCGAGAGCCCTTCGGGCGACCTGGCTCCCTTCGAACCCTCGGCGACGAGCCACCCGTCGCCCGCGAAGCGCCTGAGGCGCGGAAGCTCCACGTCGAGCCCGTCCGCGCGGTAGCTCCTCCGGACGTGCACGATTGGCACCCTGGCGCGGCGCGCCCCGTCGAGCAGCGTCCTGCATTTGGAAAGCATCGCGCGCGAGTTCCACGCCCGCTCGACGAAATCGTTCTGCACGTCTATGAGAATCAAGACTGGCACCCCCGTGGAATGGCCCGCTGCCTGCCGCTGGGATTTTCCCCGGGGCATCGTCAACCCCCGAGCGCCTTCTTGAACGCGGCGATGTCGTTCTTCGCCTTGTCCACG
>DAIRED010000168.1:0-4892 GCA_036795795.1 Thermoplasmatota archaeon
GATCGAACTGCACTGAATCCGAGCCGTAATATCCGTAATAGCCGACGTTCTCCCCCGCGACCTTCTTTCCGTCGATGAATAGGTATAGCCAGTAGTATGTGTCCGTCTCCCCGGTGTGCAACTCGCAGTTCACGGTCAGCGTCCCTGTGTTGTACTCGCTGTTCTCGAACCAGTACACTGCGACCGATGAAGAGCTGATGCCCAGCACGATGACGATGGCCCATATTTTCAATATCTTCTTGATATCCGGTTCAGCCACGGCGCTTCACCTCAACACGAACTGGCCCAGAGAGAAGAGCGCGGCCCCCATGATTATCGTCCCCAGCCCGAGCAGCATCCCGTAGAAGCCAGCCACCTCGCGGCCGTACCGCTCCTTCTTCACAATCAACCCGATGGACGTGCAGGCGCCGACGAGCGACGCCGTGACGCCGAATCCGAAGACGAAGAGGAGGTATTCCGGGCCGGCGCGCATGAGCGGGAGCCAGCAGAACGCCGCTCCCACGACTCCCAGGGCCACGGACGCCCACGCCGCCGCGCTCGCGGCCGCGCCACCGCTCCGCTCGGGCGCCGGGACGAGCTTCAGGTTCCCGTCCAGGAACAGATAAGGGAGGTTCTTTCCCATCTCACGCCCCCATGAAGTAGTAGTAGCCGTCATCCATCCATCCGCTGAAGAGCAGCGCCATTATCATGATTGTCACCGCGACCAGCCCGAGGACCGCGCCTGCGACGCCCATCCCGAACGTCTTGTTGACGATGCGCTGCATCCTCGCGCCTATTGCGCCGCACAACATCGCCCCGATTGCCATCGGCAGTCCGGAGATGAACGAGAATCGTATTGCCCCGTAGCCGAACCCCGCGAAGCTGCAGAAGACGATGCCCAGTATCCCCATGATGAACGCCGCCAGCGAGAGGCCGTCCCCGATTTTCGAGCGGGCGATTATCTCTGCAGTTATCATCGCGGAATTTCCGTTCTGCTCCGGAGCCGGCGCAGCCTGTCGAGCTGGTCCAGCAGCGGGTCCGTTGTTGGCGTACATCTTTCACACCGTCCCATCATTCGCACGTCGGGATATAAACCTTCCATTCACATGTGAGCCCTGGAATTGCAGATCTTTCCCACGCATTCAATCACCGATGTGAAATGTCCCCGGGGCTATTTAAGCAGATTTGTAAACTGTTTTGTGATGGTCGTTTCAATAAAGTTAAATACGCTGGCTACATGGGCCGAGCAATGAATCCCCGCTTCGACCTCGTCGCCTTCGACCTGGACGGCGTGCTCGTCGAGCCAGAATCATCTTGGGTCTACGTCCACGACCACTTCGGGGTCACCAACGAGACGGCGCTCCGCGCTTACGTCGCGAGGGAAATCGACGACAACGAGTTCATGCGGCGCGACGTGGCTCTGTGGATGCGCGCGAAGCCAGGCATCTGCCGCTCCGACATCGACGCGGTGCTGGAGACGGTCACAATCACGACCGGCGCGCGAGAGGTCGTCCAGGCAGTCAAGGCGACGGGCGCCCAGACCGCGATAGTGAGCGGCGGGCTGCGCCACCTGGCCGACAAGGTCGCACGCCATGCGGGAATCGACCACGTGCTGGCGAACGACGTGGCCTGCGGGCCGGACGGCAGGCTGCTGGGCGAAGGCGTACTCGATGTTGAGCTGCTCGCCAAGGGGGACGCCCTAGTGAGGCTCCAGAAGCGCCTCGGGGTGAAGAAGGCCCGCTGCGCGGCGATAGGCAACAGCTTCATCGACGCCCAGATGTTCGAGGTCTCGGCGCTGGGAATCGCCTTCAACCCCATCGACGACAAGGTGCGCGAGGCGGCCGACCACGTCGTCGTTGGGGATGACCTCCGCTTGATACTCCCGTACCTGCTCGGAAAATGAGCGAATCGCAGCAATCAATCTGGGTGGGCGGGCGGGGGGTTATCCGTCGCCGATTTTCTTCGAGCTAGCCAGTCGTCGTAGCGCTTCTCTGCCTTGGCGTACGCGCCGTCGAGGCGCCTCCAGAACCGGTCGCCGTACCTCTCCGTGAGGTAGACTGAGACGAGCGCGACGGCCATCCCCGCGAAGATGTCGATAATCCAGTGGATTCCGAGGTAGACGATGGCGAGTGCGGTAAGGGCCGTCATGATTCCGAGGAACCACTTGTAGAGCTTGAATCCTGGAACTGAACGAATTAGGATAATGAGTATCGCGAACGGCACCGCGAAGTGCAGCGAGGGGAAGCAGTTGTCGAACGGGTCGTGCAGCTGGAAGAACTCGTTGACCCACGGGTGGTAGTTGTAGGCGAGCGCGTCCATCCCCGGGACGACGGCGGCCGCCGACGGGTCGAGGACCTTGGGCCAGCTCGTGACGTAGACGGGGAAGAACCAGTAGAACGGGATGGACATCACGAGGATGATGAGGTTGTTGAATATCACGTCGTTGGCGGCCTTGCGCTTGTCCATGTACGCGAAAAGGGCGAAGGAGAAGTTGTAGAGGAAGATGTACCCGACCAGATAGACTGCCAGCAGGAAAATCGTCATCCAGTTGCTGAGGAGCGCATCCTGGACCCACAGGACCGCGTCCCCCTCGATGGAGTGAATCAACGGGGTGAAATCCGCGTGATAGACATCCTTAATCGGGTCGTTGAACAGGTCGAGGAAGCTCTTCATCCCGAGGATGAGCAGCAGGATGGTCAGGTGCAGGCGGTACCTGCTGAACATCTTCACGCCGCCCTCGATTGTGAACTTCGCCCTCCCGAAGATGTAGAACGCGATGGGGGAGAAGCCGAAGAGGAACGCGAGCAGCATGATGTCTATCGGATTCATCTGTGGGGGGATTCGCTGGCGATATTATACCTTGTCGCCGGGTAGCTCTCCCTGCCGCAGGTGCCCGATATCGTGCGCTCCCACCCCTCACAGATTGTCGCTGACGAGCGGGACGAATGCAACTCCGCCGTGCTGGGTCTTGCGTATCTTCCCCCCGACCTTGGTGGCCAGCACTAGCTCGGAGTACATCCCGCCGCCGACCGGTATCGCCATCCTGCCGCCCTCGGCGAGCTGCGACACGAGCGCCTCGGGCACCTTCCTCGCGGCGCAAGCCACCAGGATGCAGTCGTAAGGCGCACCCTTCGGAAAACCCAGCGCGCCGTCCCCCTCGACGACGGTCACGCGCCCGTAACCCGCCCGCGAAAGGTTCTCCCGGCACTCCCTGGCGAGCTCGGGTACGCGCTCGATTGTGACGACGAGGCCTTCCGGCCCGACCATCTCTGCCATAACGGCTGCGTGGTATCCCGAGCCGCCGCCTATTTCGAGCACCTTCTCCCCCGGCATCGGCGCCACCAGCTCAGCCATCATCGCGACCATGTGCGGCGCGGATATCGTCTGCCCCAGGCCGATGGGAAGCGGGGTGTCCCTGTAGGCATCCCCGGCAGCGTCGTCGGGTACGAATAGGTGCCTCTCGACCTTCAGCATCGCCGAGCGGACCCGCGCGCTCCGCACATATCCTTGCGATTCCAGGCGCTCGACCATCCGGGCGCGTTCGTCATCGCGGGCCATCGCCGCCCTCGCCGAACGTTTTCTTCCAGCGGCCCAATGATATGGAACGGACCTTGAACGGGTACTCGACTACGACATCCAAGCGCGAGACCGCAAGCCACGCCGCCACGGCCAGGGCGATGCCCGCGGCGACGTCGGTGAGCCAGTGGACCCCGAGGTACATCGTCGCCAGGACGACGGACACACCGACGAACGCGGAGAACGCGCCCCAGACCTTTTCTTTCGACGATATGAGAACAAGCGGCACGAAGACCGATATGGCCGTGTGGAGCGACGGGAAGCAGCTGTCCACGCTGCTGAACGAGAACGAGGCGTCCAGGTTCGATGAGCCCATCTCGTAGAGCACGCCGCGCACGTCCGTGAATCCATAGTACGGAAGGCCGTTCGCCGCGTTGTACGTCGCGTAGTCGGCGTTCGTCGTCCAGACCTCATTCACGGGGAAGAAGAGGAAGAACGGCAGCGCGACGGCGAACATCAGGCAGTACCCGAGCACGAGCTTCTTGACGATGCTGGGCTCGTCCGCCGCTGCGAAGTACATCACGGTGCCGTAGAAAACGACGACGAAGAAAACCATGTACATCGCGTAGAAGTAAATGTCGGCGACCGTCCCGCTCGCGAGCCCCTGGAGCCAGCCGGATGCGTCCCCATCGAGCTCGTGCATGGCCGGTGTGAAGTCCAGGCCCGTAGCGCCCGTGAGCCAGGGGTCGATGAGCACCGACTCGAATATCATGAAGAGCAGGAGGGCAGTCAGCAGCAATATCATGGGGAATTGCCTGCGCATCACTGCTGCGGCTCGCGCGTACCTAGACTCCTGCGGTTTCCCCCTCGCCAGGCGTTCCAGCAGTGGATGGATGAGAACTGGCACGGCGATGAGCGCCGCGATGGCCGCTGCCGTCAGGTTGATGGGCTCACCATGCGCTTTCAAAGGCGCACGCCGTATATTACATTAACTTAGGGATTTTAATCGCGCACGCACTTTTCACCGGGGAATCATATCCGGCGCACCTTTTTTAACCGGCGAGACTATCGAGTGTGCCATGGGCCTGCCGCCGATGCGCAAGAGGCACAAGAGCCGCATTCACGATTCCGGCAAGGGGACCGCGAGGCAGATGATATCCTTCGCCAGGGAGGCCAAGGATGACCCCGACTCGCTGGTGCCCGATTGCGCGGGGGAGTGCGCGAGATGCCCGAGGGAGCAGCTCCTGCAGAAGCTCCGCAAGTTATCATCGCTGGCGGGGAACCGCAGCGCATTGGAGTGGGCGACGCGCTGGGGCACCGACCTGGAGCGGGCATACGCCAGCCTCGTAATCCTCGCGGACGAGGAGGAGATACAGGCGGTCGCCAACGTCTGCCTC